>JAUVSA010000298.1 GCA_030597345.1 Bacillota bacterium | reverse complement strand
ACACTTCTGATGCTAAACATCGTCGCGGTGAACATCAGGAAAGGCATAGACTCCGTAGGGCAGGAGCTTGCTCCTGCCAGAGTAGATGGCACAAGCAAGCTTGTGCCCTGCGGGAGGGTCTCGCCTCCCTTCATTCTTCATCGCGAACATGTTTAGTAACGCTTCACTACCACTCGAGCGAGGATAGCGGTGGCAATTGACTCGAAGCGAGCGCAAGCAGCGCTGAAGGCGGCCGGGGCCCGCGGCCTGACTTTGTGCGGCCTCTTCTGGCCCCTCGGCAAGGAGAAGCGGCTCCGCGCCCTGCTGCACGAGCGGCGGGCGGCGCTGGAGGCGAAGAACCACGTTATTGACTTCCTCCACCGGACCCAGGGGCGCCTCGCGGAGTTGAAGCTGACGCTCCTGGAACATGTGCTGACCGCTCTCGAGGACCCCCAGAGCCGGCGGCTCGTCGCGACCTTGGGAGCCAGCCGGGCGATGATCGAAGACGACCTCACCTCCCGCCACGGATCAGAGGTCGGCCGCCCGCTCGATCAGGCCCTCCTAGAGCTGGTTGCCGAAGGCGTCGTCCTGCAGGTCCCGGCCCAGGCTCTCGCTGCCCAGTATGATGTCTACCTGGCCGTTCAGAATCGACAACGACCGCACTACGATGTCGCAGAGCTGAGCGGACTGCTGCGAGAGGGCCGCCAGTACGGCACGGAGTTGCGCTCTCGCGCCCGTCGCGAAGAGCAGACCGGCCGCACTCGCACCTACCGCATGTAGCTACCGCGTGTAGCTACCGCATGTAGCTGATGGTCGCGAGCCAGCCAGTGATAGCGATTCAACCCATGGTTGCGGGGCCGGTGTTACAGCGCGCGCTGGACGCCTCGAAGTGGGTGCTCTGCCCGGCCGCCTGCTAGCGGATCTCTGTTGCCCCCTCGGCCGCCTCCCCAGTCCCCGGCCTGGCCGAGTCGCTTCTCCCCTCGGGCGGCACTACAACGAGCAGTCGCTCTCCCGGGCGCACGTACCCGCGCCGCCGCGCCGCCCACTCCTGGCCGGCCTCCGACGCCAGGTACCGCTTCTCCCCCTGCAGACGCCCCTGCTCCACCACCAGCGCCTGCTTGGTCCGCCGCAGCCGCTCCAATTCGCGCCCCTGCTCCCTCGTGGTCATGAGCGGCCCGGACAACTCCGCCAAACCCACAGCCAGCACCCCCCCAAGCAGCAATATGAATGCCGCAAGATTCAGTCGCAAAGCTCGGCGGCTTCTTCCTGCCCTCTGGGATGCCAACTGTATCTCCCCTCCCTACGTCTTCTCGTGCTGGCCCACTACTTCGACCTTGATGAGGTTGGTCTGTCCGGAGGCCCCGGCGGGTATGCCGGCAGTGACGATCACTGCATCTCCCTCTCGCACCATCCCGACCTCTTGCGCGCGGGAAATCGCGTTCACGATCAGCTGATCTGTGTTCCTACCTCGCGGCGCCAACACCGGAGTTACGCCCCAAGACAGAGTCAGCCGTCTCTGTGTTGCCACATCCGGCGTCACCGCTATAATCGAGGCCTTGGGGCGGTGCATCGCCACCATCAGAGCCGTCTGCCCCGAGCTCGTGGCCGTGATGATCCCCCGTGCGTTGAGATCGTGCGCCAGCCCCACCGTTGCCTGGCTGATTCCGTCTGTCACTGTGCGGCACGGCCACTGGCTCGTAACCTTCAGCCTGGCATCGTAGTCGAACGATGCTTCCGCCCGCGCCGCCACTCGCGACATCACCCGCACGGCCTCCGCCGGATATCGGCCCACCGCGGTTTCCCCTGACAGCATCAGGGCATCCGTCCCGTCCAGCACCGCATTTGCCACGTCGCTCACTTCCGCTCGCGTCGGCCGCGGGCTGTCCACCATCGACTCCAGCATCTGCGTGGCCGTGATCACAGGCTTCCCCGCTTCGTTGCAGGAGGCGATTATCGACTTCTGCAGCATCGGCACTCTCTCCAGCGGGAGCTGGATGCCCAAGTCGCCGCGGGCCACCATTATCGCGTCCGCCGCTGCTACGAGCTCGTCTAGATTGCCTATCGCGTCGCGCCGCTCGATCTTCGCCAGCACCCCCACGCTCGCCCCGGCCAGCGCTATCTCTCGACGCAGCGGCGCCAGGTCTTCCGCTCCCCGCACAAACGACATCGCCACCCAGTCCACTCCACGCGCCAGCCCGAACCGCAGGTCCGACAGGTCCTTGCTCGTCGCCGCCTTGATCGGAAGCACGGTATCCGGCACCGCAAGCCCCTGGTGTGACTTCAGCAGTCCGCCTGCACGCACCCGGCATCGGATCTCCGTCCTCGTGGTGTCTAGAACTTCGAGCTCAATCCTCCCATCGCCCAGCAGCACGCGCTGACCAGCAGTCAGCGCCCGCGCCAGCTCGGCTGCGGGCACCGGTATCTTGGGAGGTTCGGGCCCAGGCTCTGTGCTCAGAACCACCTCCTGCCGCACCTTCAGCAGCATTCCGCCGTCGGGCACTTCCCCTACCCTCAGCTTGGGCCCGCGCAGATCCTGCAGAATCCCGATGGGGCGCCCCAGTCTCTGTGACACAGACCGGATGTTTGTGATCATCCGCGCGTGCTCCGCGTGCGTGCCATACGAGAAGTTGAGCCGCGCCACATCCATTCCGGCGCGCGCGAGGCGCTCAATCGCAGTCCTGGAACGCGTAACCGGGCCGATCGTGCATACGATCTTTGTGCGTCTGGTCCTGGATTGACCTCGGGATTTCGCCGGTGACATTCTTCCCTCCCTATGTGCCGTCTCAGGAATAGCTATGCAAAAGCTGAGATGTAAGATAAGACGGCACGAGCCTACAGCG
Organism: Bacillota bacterium; assembly: GCA_030597345.1. GTDB lineage: Bacteria > Armatimonadota > Hebobacteria > Hebobacterales > Hebobacteraceae > JAUVSA01. The sequence goes on along the minus strand of JAUVSA010000298.1, from coordinate 135 downwards.
GGCTGAGGACAACTATTCCGCGATTGTTTCCCTGTAAGACATAATGAAGTTATCGCCGGGACACTACACTAGTGGGAGCCCCCACCGCGAGGTTTCAAGGGGCAGGAGCGCTGATTGCGCCGGTCGGGGTCTGTT
>JAUVSA010000107.1 GCA_030597345.1 Bacillota bacterium | reverse complement strand
GTGCCTCCGCGGCGCTGATTGCCTCGCTCTCTCGCACCGCCCGTTCGGCCCAGTCGGCATTGCGGCCGCGCGCCTCTGCGATGACCCGCGCTTGCTCGGCGAAGGTGTTGACGACCTTCTCCGTCACCGCGTTTCCACTCGGTTGGCTTCTTTCGCGCTCTTCGGCGACCGCTTCGCCCTCCGCCGGCTCCTCGCTTTCCTCTGCCTCCTTCTTCTCCTCCGGGATCTCAGGCAGAGAGAACAGGTTCACGGGATGGGCGGCGCCAATCGTGGACACAGGGTGCATGGCAGCGATGTGCGCGGAGAGGGTCACGAAGGTCCCGGCCGACATGGCGAACGCGCCCGCTGGGTACACGTAGACGATGGTGGGCAGCGGCGCGTTGAGGAGAGCTTTCGTCATATCCATCATGGGCTGGCCCAGGCCGCCGGGAGTGTCCAAGAGAACCACCAAGCATTGGGCATTCTGCTCCTCTGCCACACGCAGCGCGCGCGCCAGATACTCTGCCGAGGGGACGTCGATCGCTCCCTCGAGCCGGATCACGGCAACCGGCGCGGCATCCTCTCCACCGTTCGCAGTCGCGGAGAGCACCCCCGCCGTCACGATCAGCCCCATCAACAGCCATGCTGCCACGCGTCCCATCACGACCCCTATCTGTTTAGAACTCCGACCTGCGAGTCTTCATCCATGTGGTTGTCTGCCAGCACGGGAGCCCCTGCTCTGCATTGCCGAACTCGTCCGGCAGCTCGCGGCCCGAGATGCCTCGCAGTCCCCTGGCCAGCACCACCGCAACCAGAAAGAGGGGCAAGACGGCCCAACGTGCTTCCTTCCGGAACAGGTCTTGGGCCAGGGAGTAGGCAATCCATACCGCGCCTGCGCCTGCCGCGGCAAGCGACTGCCACATCTGCCTTGCGCGGCGCCGTGCGCGAAGAGGACCCCGGCGTTTCTCCTCGCCGCGCTCCACACAGTCCCAACACTGGTCGGCCAGGGCCGCCCAGTCACCAGGCGCTGCGTCCCGCAGAAAGCGGAGTTCAACGCGAGCATCGTCCCACTTCTCCTGCATCCGCAAACTGCAGGCCAGCATGGACCGGGCGCTGGCGCGGAGGGCACTGCTGCCTGCCAGTCTTCGGAAGTGCTCTTCTGCGGTGGCGTAGTCCTTCTGATGATAGCACGCCACACCGAGCGCCAACTCAGCGTGGAAGTCTCCTGGAACCAGATCCAATGCTCGCCGCAGCGCGCGCACGGCCGCGCGGTTAGCGCGCGCAAGCAAATGCGACATCCCAAGGTTGAGCAAGACTTCTGGATGGAAGGGATCCGCCTTCGCTGCCGCCTCCAAGACACCTCGCGCGCTCTTCGACCGGCCAATCACTACATAGGCCCGCCCCACCTCCAGCAACGCATCGGCTCCCTGGCCATACTGGCGGGCCTCCGCGCGGTGGGCGGCTATCCCGTCTATGTCAGCATCTGCGAACGAAGCCGCGAACGCGGTGTAGGGATCTATGATCGCTTGCTCCGCCGACTCCGCGGCCTCTCTCACCTCGCTCCAATAAAGCTCGGTCCGCGCGTCGTAGCTCACCAGGGGGGTCTCGCGCAGCAGCTTGAGCTCCCGTACCTCCTGGCGTTCCTCCCACCGGCGCTGGCGGGGCTGCGCCTCTTCCTCCTCCTCTTCCTCGTCCTTGTCGACAGGCTCAGGAGGAAGCCAGGCGTCGGTCACCATCACTTCGCCAAAGCCGGCGGGCCTGAGCTCGGTCAAGAGCGAACGCGCCTGGGTAACGTCGGGCTCCTCCGCCACCGGCGCCTCTGCTTCGAGGCCGCCCTCCTCCGGCGCAGGAGGTGACTCCGGCTGCCAAGAATCACGGTCCTCTATCTCTGGCGGCGCCGACTCCGCAAGTCTGGCGTCGAGTTCGGTCAAGCTGCTTCTCTTTCCATAACGCGTTCCAGCGCCCCCACCGCGTCGCGGTCGTACTTGCCGCCGGCATTGGTGACAAGCTCGGCCAGCGCCTCCTCCTGCGAATGTGCTGCACGGTATGGCCGAACTGCGGTCATCGCCGCCATGACATCGGCCACCCCCAGTATACGCGCGGCGAGCGGGATCTCCTCCCCCATAAGCCCCTCGGGATAGCCGGTGCCGTCGAGACGCTCGTGATGGTACCGTACGGCCGGCTTCACCGACCACGGGAACTCAAGAGCATCGAGTATCTGTGCGCCCACCAACGGGTGAGTGCGAATCATCTCCGTCTCCAGTTCGGTGAGTGCCCCCGGCTTGAGCAGGATCATATCGCTGATGCTCACCAGGCCGACGTCGTGCAGCCGGGCTGCAACTCTCATCCCCTCTATCAGTTCTTCGGAGCATCCCATTTCCCTTGCAACCGCGGTAGACAGGCGCGCAACACAGTCCGCGTGTCCCCGCGCATAGCGGTCCCGCGCCTCTACCGCGCGCATCAGCACGCGCACCGCCCCGTACATGATAGCCCTGTCTGGAACGCCGTGTTCCGTCGCCAGGTACTCTTCTACTCGCGCCTCGTGATCTCTCTTCCGCTCGGACAGGAAACGGGCCGCCATGGCGTTGGCGGGCCTCCCGCCCCCATCCGCATCCGCCGTCAAGATCAGGTTTTCTCCCTTCACCGCCGAGCTTGGCTCGGTCAGCACAGCCAGCGCCGCCTCTCTCTCTGGCTCGGTCATTCTCGCCCACACCATGCTCAACACCGGCTCATAATGCTCGTATGCGCGGGTGCGGACGTACTCGCGAGCCGCCTCGGTCAGGGGCTCGCGGCCGGACTTCAGCTCGGATATTTCGTAGCACACCAGTTGGAGCGCGAACGGATACCACCCGGCCAGCTCTTCGATCAGGTCACGCTCCTCGCTGAGATCGATCCCGTGCTCCAGAGCGAGAGAGCTGACCGATTTCCACGCGACATCCCGGTCGAGCGGACGGAGGCGCACCACGGAGAACAGATCGGCGAAGGGTGAGCCTATGTCGCGGCCCGCAATATCGAGCTCGTGAAGCGGGCGCTCTGTCGCCGTCACAAAGCAGACGCCCGGACGTGCCGCTATGTTCCTCAGTGCGGAGAAGAAGTTGAGGTCGAACGATGGGTTTCTCGCCGCCAGTTCCACCTCATCCAACATGAAGATCAATCGCTCGCCGGCTACTGCTATCTGGTCCAACACCTCTTTCAGCTCGAGAAAGCTGATGGCATCGCGACTCTGAAATCGGGGCCATACCACCGCGATCTTCCCCTCCGATCGCTCCGCCGTCTCTCTCAACATGAGATGGAAGAACTGCTCCTGGGTCAGCGTGCCCAAACCCTCGAAGCTCGTATGCACGGCCGAGTGCTGTGCCGGGGAAAGACCGTGTTCCCTCCAAGTCTCAGCACGGGAGAGATGATGCAGCATCGAAGTCTTGCCGGATTTGACCCCCCCGACCAGCGAGCAGTTTTGGCTGCCGGACAGCAGCCGCATTATCTCTCGCGTCTCCTTGGGACGAGCAAAGAAGAATCTCGGGTCGGTGATCGGTCCCCGGTTGAAGAACGGATTCGTCATCGCGACACCCCCATGCTCACGAAGCTAAGTGCCTTTCAGCCAGTGTCCCAGCAGTCCGATACGCAAGGTGCTCCGGCCGGTCTCCGAATCCACAAGCTCCAACTCGGACAGGCGGCCGAGGGCCTTGCTGAGGCGAGCGGGCGACGACTGGGCGACCGTCTCCAGTTCGTCCATCGTGAGCCCCTCTTCGGATGTTGAGAGCGCGCGAAGCACCAGTTGTCCCTCTGCTCCCGCGCTATCCCACAGGTACCGGAGATGGATTTCGCCCTGTTCCGCCACTTCCTTTGCCGCTTTCTCGACAGTGTCTGTCCGCACCGCGGCCTCCCCCGACTCCACACACTGCTCGACCAGCCGATATCCCAGTAGCTGCAAGAGATACGGCTGACGCCCGGCGAGTCGAACTGCCCGCGCCACCGCCGCGTCCTCCCACACAATGCCGAGTCGCCCGAGAGGCACTCGCAACACATCTTCAGCTTCCTCCTGCGGGAGGCAACCGACCCTTCTATAAGTTGCTAGATTCAGCAGAAAGGACCAGTACTCCCCGGCCAACGCCTCCAGGCGGTGTGTCCCAGACAGCACCAAGCTCACGTTCTCGCTGTGCTGCATCAGGTTGCGCAACTGAGCGAACACATCCTCGCTCAGCCGCCGAGACCTGACTTTCGCCTCCAGATCATCGAACTCATCAAGCAGCAGTACCATCCGTTTGTCCGAGCGGTCGGCGACTTCGCGCACCATGTCAGCGCCCGCGCTGCTGCGGATCCGCGAAGCGTCTCCGTCGGCCAACATCGGAACCGCTTCGCCGCTGCCCAGGGCCCGGTACGCAAGCTCCGAAAAGAAGTCGCCGGTATCTGAGGGCAGCATGCCCTGCACGTCGATGAATACCGGCCGATACTGATCGGCGAGGCGGGCCTCCACGCGTCTCAGCAGACTGGTCTTCCCCGTGCGCCTCTGGCCGACCAGCACCACCACCGACCCGTTCTCTCCGCTCGCCAGCGCTCGCTCCACATAGGCAATTTCCGCGGCCCTCCCGAAGAACATGGGGCTCTGCCCACCCAGGGGCTTGCCTACCACATAGGGGTTCGCTGCAGGTCGCAGGTCGCCGGGATCGAGAGCTTCGACCTGGCCCTCGAATCCCGCTTCTCGTCTGCCCTCCCTGTCTCGAAACTTCACAGACCCGCGAAGGGCTAGCGTCCCGGGCCGCGTGGCGCCAATTGTGATTGCCAGCTCCGCTCGGGCTCCGGCCGGGAGATCTGCCGCCCGCGCGCGCGATTCGTTCAGGTGCCACGATAGGTCGTGGGCCGTGCCCTTTCCGGCGTTTTCTATCTCGACCAGAACGGTTGCCTGGAGTCCAGCCACAATCTGGGCTGACAGCAGCCGAGCAGAAACGTCGGCCAGGCCAGAGCTTGCCCTCATCCCCTCCAGCACGGCCCGCCACTTGCGCCCAATCTCATGGACTCGCCGCCAGCCCGCGCGATCGGATTTCATCTCTAGCAGAGCATCGATGCGGGCGAGGACACGTCCGACTTGACGCTCACGGGCCTCCGGCGAGCGAACTCGGAGGGCACTGACCACTGCGCGGCTGACACCGGCCAGCAGTACTACAGCCTCGCCTCCCACGCCAGGTATGGTGACGTGCATGCGAGCGATGTCTTCGAGTGTGGATGCGCGCGCGCAGTCTCCAAGCCAGGAGGCTACCCGTGCGCGGCCGGGCTGACCCAACACGGACCAGCCGACGGCCGCATCATGCCACGCAACTCCCAAGTCCGTTCTTGGGTCAAACAACCTGGCGGCCGCGCGGGCCATCTCAGCTATCCCCGAGGTGCGAGCCGCCTTTGCGATCTGCCACATCTGCTGGGAAGCCCGATCGCTCTCCGGCCACCAGAACACAACCCCTGCGCACCACCCGGGATCGCTGGCAAAGGCGGCCGCCACGGCCTCTGCCACCGCGCCGGATAGGGCCTCGTTCGTCGCTAGCTCCATCAGGCGGTCCCAGACCGGCCCTACCCGGGTACAACCACACCGGCCGAGACCCCGTGCTGCAGCGCGACGCACCTCCGTATCCTTGTCATCGCAGAGGGACATCAATAGCGGGCAGGCATGTTCCGCCGACGCCAGCGCCTGCGCTGCTGCCGCGCGCACCAGGGGTTCTGTGTCGAAGCAGGCATCCTCCACCTCGGCTTGCCCTCCAAGCGCCCCAAGGGATCGAATAGCCGCGGCACGAGTCGTGACGTACGAGTCCTTGGCCATCTCGCATAAGATGTCGCATGCATCATCACCGCCGCGCCTCCCCAGAACGTCCGCCACCGCCGACCGCACGATTGCTGAGCGATCTGTGGCCAACCTGCGAACAACGGGAAGTGTCCCTAACTTTGGATCGCCGACGAGTAGCTCGGCTGCTGCGGCCCGAACCCGGGGGTGCGCATCTCGGGAGAGCCGTTCCAGGTCACGCCGCGCCGGACCGCTCCCCTCCCCGGCCCAGCGATAAAGAGCGCCAGCAGTCAGGGCACGCACATCGGGGTCCCCATCGCGCAGACAGAGATCCGCTATTTGCGCGGCCGCGCGCCGCGGCAGGCCCCGCATGGCCACGGCAACCGCTCTTCTGACACTGGGGCCGGCATCCGCGAGCCTGCGCAGCATCCGGACCGCATCCCGTCCTCTCGCCGGCCACAGTGCTGCCGCGCCGAAGGCCGCGGCGGCCAAGGTGGTTTCATCTCCGCGGCCGGTGGCCCGGGAGAGCCAGTAAGCCGCCCGCCCGGCGCAGTCCCCGCCGCGCGCCCGGCCCAACGCGATGGTGGCGGCCCGTCGCACGACGCCGGCAGGATCCTGAACTCGAGCGCCCAGCGCCTCCACCGCCTCCAGACTTCCCGCGGCCGCGGCCTCCGCGAGCCCGGCAACTCCGGCGAGCCGCGCCGTCACCTCGGTCTCCTGCGTCAAGCGGAGCAGTTCTGACAGGAATTTGCCGCCTTCCTGGCCGAGAGCAGTCGCGGCAACATGCGCGTTGGTGGCGCTTCCGGATCTCAACAGGGCCAACACCATCTCGGCATTGACCTCTGCCAGCGCGCGAAGACCAGGCACCGCTGCGTCTGGTGGTAGGAACAGCTTTCCCTCGATCACGTCAAACAGGAGCCGACGCGCCCAGCCATCCTCTGCAGCTTGCCGGCCCAGCTCACGCCAGGCCGCGGCCGATGTCGTAGGATCGCCGCTCCATATCGCTCGGCACAGCGCCCCAGGCTCCCATTTCTCGGGAACCCGCTGTCTTCGCACCGAAATCGCCTCCCTGCTCGGCTCTCAACGCGATGCAAGTGCCCCGCCGCTTGCCGCTGGTCTGCGGCTCCCGGCGAAACTACGCTGGCGAAGCCCTTTACCTGTCTGGTGCTCGCCTACTGAGTGAGGTTCCCCATGCCTGCGGAGGAATCCTTTCGGCAGGGAACGGATGTTTCGCCCGCACACTAACCAGCCGGCCAGCTTGGGCAGAGACTGCAGTTCCGGCTTGAGGTCCGGAATCTCCTGCTTGCCCACGGGCCTCACCTGTGGTAGAATACCTATGGCTGTTGTTTGGAGGAGCGCAGGAGATGCGCGGCACAGGATGTATCGCGGCCGTGCTGGTTCTCGTGGGCGCGGCATCGTCGCTGTGGGCAGATTCTTTCCGCGAAGTGCCCGCGCGTCACTGGTCATATGAGCAGTGCAGCAGTCTGACATCGCAGGGCATCCTCTCTCGAGACCCCGCCACCAGTTTCTCGGGTCAGCCCCAACT
>JAUVSA010000154.1 GCA_030597345.1 Bacillota bacterium | reverse complement strand
CTGAGGGCGACATCGCCGCCAAGGCAGAGCAGCTCTATCGCGTGCGGGGAGAGCTGTACGCGCTGGGGGCAACGAACCGCGAGCTGGCGGCAAAGCTGTGGCGGCCACGGGCCGGCGATCGGTGGCAGCATCGCGGCGGCCGCGGCATGGGTCGTGGTGAAGGCCACGGTATGGGCCGTGGTGAAGGTCACGGTATGGGCCGAGGCATGGGCCGTGGTATGGGACACGGTAAAGGACACGGCATGGGCCGAGGCATGGGCCGCGGTATGGGCCAAGGCATAGGACACGGCATGGGCCGAGGCATGGGCCGCGGTATGGGTCGTGGCATGGGAGACTGTATTGCGCCTGGGATCGGGCCCGAAGAGCAGGGGCTCGGATTTGGCATGGGCCGTGGCATGGGACGCGGCGGAGGCCTCGGGATGGGCCGTGGCTTTCGGATGAGAGAGAGATTGCACGCAGTTCCGGATGTCATCGAGCCCGGAGTGATTGAGCTCGAGGCGGAAGTGAGCGACTAGAGGGCAGAAGGAGGGCCCGCTAGTCTGTTTGGGAAGAAGATGCACGGGGCACGCCCGGAGGGGCGTGCCCCGTCCGCGCGAGGGATTGGCGAGTGGTGGAGCGAACCTAGATGGACGAGATCCAGTCGAAGAATAGGAGCGAGGCATGACTAAGAAGGTTTGGTATTCGGGGGAGGAGATTGCGGCCGGCCCCAAGCAAGCAGGTATCAAGGAGCCGTCTCACATTCACTTCCACTTCATCCCACCGCGGCCGGCCGACTTGTGTGTAACGCTGGATCCGGCTTCGGGCGAGGTGAACGCGATGGCGGGAACAGTGGGTCCCCTGACGTGGCGCCCGTATACCATCTGCCTGCACGTGCACAGAGGCAGCTCCGACGACTCGTATCGCAACCTGATCGCGAATCGCGAGTGCGTGATCGCTTTCCCAACGAAGGAGCAGATTCGGGAGACGTGGATCCTCAACATGAGCTTGCCGCGGGGGATCGATGAGCTGGAGGTGGCCCGACTCACGGCGGTTCCCTCGAAGATGGTTGCACCTCCAAGCATCGAGGAGTGCCCGGTGAACCTGGAGTGCAAGGTGGAGTTCTGGAAGGACTACTACTCGCACGGGATCTTCTTCTGCAAAGTCGTCGGTGGGAGCATCGAGGAAGAAATGCTATCGTGGCCGCGGGAGCGGGTGATGAACCACTACCCGACGTATGAGGTGGATGACGTGGAGAACCAGTGGGGAGGGGCGGTCGAGCGGCTTGGCGTGCTGGGCGAGCTTCACGATACGCCGATCTTCCCTGTGGGAGCGAAGGAGGGATGGTGGGTTGGTGGGATCGAGACCTGGATCGCGCAGCTGGAAGAGGAGGGCCATCTCAGCGCAGAAGAAGCGAGGAAGATGACCGACTGGCAGATTGCCTTCGAGTCATTCTTCGAGAAGTTGGACTCGCCGGAGCGGGCGGAGGCGCGCGCGAAGTTCACGCGCGCGTGCGAGCTGATTGTGTGGGAGGAATGGGAGACCGTTCGCGAGCATCTGCGAGGAGACTGACACCGGCGCGTATGCGCCGTCGTTCTATTGGTCGCATTGATGCCGTGCTGGTGGGGCGCGAGGTATTGGTTTCTCCGGGTCGAAGCTGAGAGAGCGAGGACGATTGCGGATGGTGGAAGGTCCCCGAAGGCGCGCGCTCGTGCTGGGCATCCTGGGCAGTCCGCGCGAGCGGAGCCATACGGAGGCTCTGCTGGAACGGGTGCTGGCTGGGGCCGCCGCGGCGGGGGCTAGGAGCCCTGCCAGCGCGAAGACGGAGCTGATCCGGCTGCGGGAGCTGCGGTTCGAGTCGTGCAGGCACTGTGGGGGCTGTGAGAGCACCGGGCGGTGTGTGGTGCAGGATGATATGCAGCAGGTCTACCCGAAGCTCAGGGAGGCGCAGCACTTGGTGTTGGCATCGCCGATCCAGTTCTCCGGGGTGTCGGGCGAGACGAAGGCGCTGATCGATCGTGCGCAGTGCTGCTGGGTGGAGAAGTACTGGCTGAAGCGGCCGGTGTCGGAGGCGGAGGGCGAGCGGCGGGGGCTCTTCGTTGCGACGTGCGGGGGGAAGGACGCGAGGGTGTTCGATTGGGCGAGGCACACGGTGGAGGCGTTCTTCAATTCGACTGGTTTTGGGTATTGGGGGGAGCTGTTCGAGGCGAGCACCGACGCGGCGCCGCCGATGACGGAACGGGCGCCGCTGCTGGAGGAAGCGGAGGCGCTGGGCAGGAAGATTGTGGCGAAATAGGGGGGACTGTGTTATGCGAATTCAAAAGCAGGAGGGAGTGCGATGAGGATTCTGGTGATGCAGGGCTCGCCGAACGAGGACGGGCTGACGGCGAGCATGGCGAAGGAGGCAATGGCCGGGGCCAAGGCCGCGGGTGCGGACACGGAGCTGGTGCACTTGCGGAAGCTGAAGTTGGAGGCGTGTCGTGCGTGCGATGATGGGTGGGGGAAGGGTCGGCGGGAAAGCCTGTGCATCATCGAAGACGACATCGAGATGGTGCGGGATAAGATGGCCGCGGCAGACGGGATCGTGCTGAGCACGCCGGTGTATTTCGGGGATGTGGCGGAGGTGGTGAAGAACTTCTTCGACCGGCTGCGGCGGTGCGAGCGGGCCGGGCCGGAGGAGCCGCGGGTGGAGGGCCGGTGGGTGTTGGCGATCGGGGCGGCCGGCGGGGGCGGGGGCGGAGGGCCGACGTGCCTGGTGGCGATGGAGCGGTATGCTGCGCACATGGGGATGGCGATCTTCGATCAGATGGTTGTGACGAGGCGGAGCCGGGAGTACATGCTGCCGGCGGCGCGGGCCGCCGGGGAGCAATTGGTGAAGTATATCGAGGAGCAGAGAACGGGATAGGGGGGCGGCTGGGGGGCAGCGCGGCGGGGCAGGGGAATCACCTCTTGGAGGTGGGCGCGGCCGGGGCGCGCGAGCCGGGCTCCGTGGGGCGCGGCGCGGAGTGGACGGTGGTCTCCCTTGGGAGCAGGGACCCCGGGTCGAGCACGACGTTGCATCCCGTCTGGGCCTCGTCGCCGATGATGGCGCCGAGCTTGCGGCGGCCGGTCGGCAGCTTGGGCTCGCGGGAGCCGTTGGTGCGGACGGACACCTGGTTGCCATCGAAGCGGAGGTTCGCGCAGATGGTGCCAGCCCCAAGGTTGACGTTCCTGCCCAAGATGCTGTCACCGACGTAGTTGAAGTGCGGGACTTTGGCGCCGGGCAGGAGTATGGAGGACTTGATCTCGGAGCAGTGGCCGATGACACAGTCGTGAGCGACTAGGACGTCGCCGCGGATGTAGGCCGCGTGTCTGATGGTGCAGTTGGGGCCGATTATGGTGGGCCCGACGATCATGGCGTAAGGTTCGACGACGGCACCCTCTCCGATGTAGACATCTCCCACGAGAACGGCGGTGGGGGCGACATCGCCCAGGATGGTCCATTCGCCGTGGTCGGCGAGGTATGATGGCAGGCGGTCGAGCGCCTGCCAGATGTGGTCGATGCCGTCGAAGATGCGGCGGTGCTCGAATCCGTCGAGGTTGATGAAGTCAGCGGGGCGGGTGGTCATTGGGGGCCTCCTTGCTCGCCGAGGCGATGTTCGATGGCGGCGGCGATGTCCCGGGCAACGGCCTCGGCCTGGCTCTCGTCCTCACTCTCGGCGGTGATGCGGATGACGGGTTCGGTTCCCGAGGCGCGAACGAGGAGCCAACCGCGGCCATTGAGGATTTCCTTGCCACGAGCGACGGCGCGCTGCACCTCGACGTCGGATTCCCAGCGCTTGGGCGAGGCCGCGGGGATGTTGAGGGATATCTGGGGCCGCTTGGTCATGAGGGCCGAGAGGGCGGAAAGCGGCTGGTCGGTGCGGAGCATGAGGGCGAGCACGGTGGCGCCGACGAAGAGCGCGTCGGCGCTGGGGAGGTGGGGGCTGAAGATGACATGCCCGCTGGTCTCGCCGCCGAGGACGGCCCCGGTGCGCTGCATTTCGGCCGAGACGTAGCGGTCGCCGACGGGGGTGCGGCGGAGCTCGCAGCCCAGGGAGTTGAGGAGCACCTCGAGCCCGCCGTTGGTCGTGACGGTGCCGACGACGGTGTTGTTGGCAAGCTGTTCGCGGTGTGCTAGGTCCCGCGCCCAGATGGCGAGGATCTGATCGCCGTCCAGAAGTGCGCCGTTCTCATCTACGAGGGCGAGGCGGTCGCCGTCGCCGTCGAAGGCGAGGCCGGCGTCGGCGCCGTGGGCGCGGACGGCCTGGATGAGCTGCTCAGGATCGAGGGGGCCGCCCTGGTTGATGTTGGTGCCGTCAGGCGAGCAGTTGATGGGGGTGACATGCGCGCCGAGCTCGGCGAGGAGGGGTGGTGCGAGGTGGTAGAGCGCGCCGTTGGCGCAGTCGGCGACGAGGCGGAGGCCGCTGAGGCCGGTGGGGAGGGAGCGAGCGAGGTAATCGACGTAGCGCCGGAGCAAGGTTGGGCGGCGGGTGACGGTGCCGATGGGGTGGTCGGAGGGTGGGGGCTCCGGGCTAGTGGCGAGGGACTCGATGTCGGCCTCGCGCGCGTCGGAGAGCTTGTGGCCGCCCGGGCCGAGGAACTTGAGGCCGTTGTAGTGGAAGGCGTTGTGGGAGGCGGAGATGACGATGCCGCCGTCGAGGTCCATGGCGCGAACGAGGTAGGCGACGGCCGGAGTGGGCATGACATCGCCGATGATGGTGTTGGCGCCTGCGGAGCAGAGGCCGGCGACGGCGGCGGCTTCGAGGAGGTCGCCGGAGAGCCTGGTGTCTCTGCCGACGAGGAAACGTGGGGGGCCGTTGGCGGAGGGGAGGGAGAGTGCTGCGGCGCGCGCGAGGCGCAGTGCGAGGTCGGGTGTGAGGTCGACATTGGCTATGCCGCGGACGCCGGCGGTACCGAAGAGAGTGCGCATGGCCTCGATCCAGGAGCAGGAATTTGCAGGATGTGGTAGCAATAGGATACCATAGAAAGCAATAGACATCAAGCAGAAAATGGGGAATTGCGGAGATTGCCCTAAGAGGGGGCCTTGGAGTACAATGCCGGGAGCACTGGTAAGGGGATCGAGGATGACGCCAAAGCAGAAAAGCGAGTCCGGACTGGTAGCGGTCACCAATCAGTATCCACGAGGGCTACTCGATACACTCAACGAACTGGTTGCTCATACGCACACGCCGAAGGCGCATCATTTGCGGGAGGCGCTTCGGAACCACCTGGAAACCCACGGTGTGCGCCGCAGGCCGCTATGGGAGTTCTGTGGCGAAAGGGTGCCAGTGATCATTTCGGCATCACGAAGAGCAAGGGGCGCGACCCTGCCGGAGATGTACGCGCTCATCAAGCTCGGATATCACTTGTACCCCTCGCACCTGGATGTCTATCTCAGCAGTGACCCGAGCTGGAGGCGAGACACAGT
>JAUVSA010000261.1 GCA_030597345.1 Bacillota bacterium | reverse complement strand
CGGCCGATTCCGCATGGCCGGTCGGGGCTCGCTGGCCGGCCTCATGCCCTATGGCGACGCCAACGGGATCGTCATGGAGATGGCAGGAGAGGTCCTCACCGTCGTGAAGGACACGCCCGTGCTCGCCGGCGTCTGCGGAACGGATCCATTCCGCCAGATGCCCGTCTTCCTCAAGCAGGTCAGGGAGATCGGCTTCTCCGGGGTACAGAACTTCCCCACGGTCGGCCTCTGCGACGGCCTCTTCCGCCAGAACCTGGAGGAGACCGGCATGGGGTATGGACTCGAGATCGAGATGATCCGCCTCGCCCGTGAGATGGACCTCTTCACGACGCCATACGCCTTCAACCCTGAGGAGGGGCGAATGATGGCCGAGGCCGGCGCCGACGTCGTGGTGACTCACATGGGGCTCACCACAAAGGGCGCCATCGGCGCCACCACCGCCGTGAGCCTGGAAGAGGCACCGGCCAAGGTTCAGGAGATCGCCGACGCCGCCAGGCAAGCCAATCCCGAGGTCATCTGCCTCTGCCATGGTGGCCCGATCTCCATGCCGGAGGATGCCGAGTACGTGCTCCAGCGGACCAAGGGCGTGCACGGCTTCTACGGCGCCTCGAGCATGGAGCGCCTTCCAACCGAATCGGCCATCAGGGAGCAGATGGAGAAGTTCAAGGCGGTGCGGTTCTAGACGGCGTCAGCTCGCTCCCCGATCGCGTCAGCGATCGGCGAAGCTCGTCAAGGTCCATCAGCCACCTCGGGTGGTGTGACCAGAGGTCCTTGTCGGGGGCCTCTGAGACCACCTGTGGTTGTTAGGCGGCGATGAGACCGGTGGCCACATGAGGTGAGACGATGAGAATAGCGAAGGTCGAGGAAGAAAAAGGTATCACCGTTCCCTCTCCATATGATCGAACCATCAAGGTGCTCTTTGCGCCCGACCGACAGGGGGCGGAGGAGATGACGTTCTCGCACGTCACGATCCCGCCGGGTTGCGGCACTGACATGCACGAGCACGACCGGCCGGAGTTGATCTACACCATCTCCGGGAGAGCGCAGAGCACCTCCCCCGATGCCGCCGTGGCGCTCGGTCCTGGCACCGCGCTCTGGGTCGAGTCAGGGGAGATGCACAAGCTGCTGAACACCGGCGATGACTCGCTGACCTTCGTCACGGTTTTCGCACCCGCCTACCCGGCGGAAACGCTCTACGCGGCATGCCTTGAACGCGCCGCCCAACAGCGCTAGCACGGCCCAATAGCGCCAGCGCCGCAGGCCCCCATCGGGGCTTGGCTGCGCGACCTCGAACAAGGAGAGTTGTGCCGATGTCCGATCAGGTACAGAGGATCGCGAAGTGCTACCGTCGTTTCTACACGAGCCAGCATTACGAAGACTGGGACCCTCGCATCTTCGCGCGCTACGATATCTCGGACTTCCTCCACCGCGTGGAGGCACTGGACGCTGATGTGATCTATGTGACCGCGCGGACGCACAACGGACACTGGTTCTGCGATGTCGGCTGGGGTGGAATGCATCGCGGCCTGAAGGGAGTCGACCAGCTCCGCGCCTTCCTAGACCACTTCCACGCCCGAGGGAAGCTGGTGGCCGCCTACTTCTCCACGGTATATGACAAGAAGCTGTACGACGAGCACCCGGAGTGGCGGCAGGTGGACGCGGAGGGGAGGCCCGTGGCGGAGGACGAGGGGAGTTGGGGGAAGATCCTCTGCCTCAATAGCCCCTACAAAGAGCACCTGATCGCGATGATGACCAGGCTCATCGAAACACACGACATCGACGGCATGTTTATCGATATGACCTTCTTCCACGCCAATCCCTGCTACTGCGATAGCTGCACGCAGCTCTTCCGGGCCAGATACGGCGCGGCGCCTCCACACGAGGAGGACTGGGACGATCCGCTGTTTCGGAAGTTCGTCCAGTTCAGGCTAGACACGAATCACCTCTTCGTCCGGGAGATATGCCGCGCCGCCAAGCAGGCGAACCCGGACGTCTCGCTCGGCGTTCAGCACCAGGTCCTTCGCGGGGGCGCCATCAGCGGACAGACCATCGCCCTGGGGCGGGAGGCCGACTACATATACTCAGACATCTACTTCGGCGGGGGCTATCTGCACATGAGCGTCTGCACGCGCATCGCCAGAGCCATCAGCCGGCAGACCCCCGAAATCGGCATCATGACCCGGCCCGGCTCCCATGCCGACGCGCCCAACATGAAGTCCCTGGACCACCTCCGCAGCGAGGCCTTCACGGTTGTCGCCAACGGCGGCGGCGTGATGTTCTTCGACATCATGATGCCGGATGGGACCGTGCAAGAGCCCATGTGGGAGCGCATCGGCCGCGTGCTGGAGGAACTGCGGGAACGAGAACCGTGGCTGGGGGGCACACCCGTGAAATCAGTGGCCGTCCTGTACTCGGAGTCGACGCGCATCTGGTACGGTCGCTCGGACCGCGAGGGCCGCTACGACAATCACCTCTTCGGCGCCTGCCGCGCGCTGATCGAGGAGCACATACCGCACGACATCATCGTCGATCTGGACAAAGACACGCTCGCCGGCTATCAGGTGCTTCTCGTGCCGAACGCTGTCTGCCTCTCTGCTGAGGAAGTGAAAGCGATCCGCGAGTTCGTGCGCGCGGGCGGCGGCCTCGTCTGCACCGGCAAGACGTCGCTCTGGAACGAGCGGGGGGAGCCCTGCCGCGACTACCAGCTCAGCGATGTGCTGGGGGTCTCCTATGTCTCAGACACCGGGATCTACTCCAAAGTCTACAGCCGCTTCGACGTTGACGCGCCCATCGCTCGCCGTCTGCCTGCCGACGGTTTCATCACCAGCCGCGGGCCGCTGGCCCAGGTCGATCTGGAGGGAGCGGAAGCGATCGCGCGCATCGTCTATCCACTTACGGAGCCATCTGCTGACAGATTCGTGAACATCATGACCAACCCGCCGGCCGTGCCGAGCGACTGGCCGGCCTGCACGCTCAATACCTTCGGGAAGGGCCGAGCAGTCTACTTCGCGGGAGGCATAGACCGGGACTATGTAGATCTCAGCTTCCCCGAGCTGAAGTGGGTGCTGTGCGACGCAGTCAGAGTCGCATCCGGCGCCCCGCTGAAAGGCGAACTCAAGGGCCCGGCGTCCGTTGAGCTGACTGCCTTCGAACGAGACGACGCTGGTCAACTGGTAGTCCATCTCGTCAACTGCCAGCCCGAGGTGGGAAGAGAGCTGGCTCAGAGCCGACACGTAATCCAGGAGATCATCCCCGTCCGTGATCTGGAGCTGACCGCCCGCGTTGACAGGCCCGTGCAGGCCGTGAATCTACAGCCGGGAAACACCCCGCTTAGCTATGAGCAGGATGGCGATGAGGTGAAGGTGCGCGTCGACAGGCTCGACTGCCACGCCATGGTCGTGTTTGACCTCGGCTGAACAGGAGACGCCGGCGGCGAGTGCAACGGGGGACACGTGGAGCGCATTTCAT
>JAUVSA010000332.1 GCA_030597345.1 Bacillota bacterium | reverse complement strand
GCCGGAGGGGAGAGGGAAGAAGGCATCTGGGTGCCCGAGCCTGTGAGACCCGGGGAGTTGCGCGCGGCGCGCGCCGTGAAGCCGGAGGCTGGCGAGGGTCGCCACTGGCGGCGGACGCTGTACGGCCTGTGGATAGCGATGTTCTTCGTGTTCCTGGAGTGGACGTTCGGCATGACGTTCGTGCCGGTGTTTCTCCAGGAGGACCTCGGGCTCACGTTCAAGCAGGCGCAGTCGTGGACGGGACTGCTGATGGCGCTGCCATCGCTGGCGATGTTCGTGGCGACGCCGCTGTGGGGCACCTACAGCGACCGAATCGGCCGGAAGTCGGTCGTCATCCTGAGCGTGGTGTTCACTTCGCTGCTTCGGGCGGCGTGGTACTGGGCGGACTCACCGTGGGCGCTGCTGGGATTGGGGGTGGCGGCCGGGGTGCTGGGGGCGGGAGTCGTCGCGGGGCAGGCGATCATCGCGTCGGTGGCGCCGCGGGAGCGGATGGGGGAGGCGATGGGGACGCTGCAAACCTCGATGACGGTGGGGTTCCTGATCGGGCCGGTGGTGGGGCAGGCGTGCGCGGGGCTGATCGGGCCGCGGCCGACGTTTCTGATCCAGGCTGTTTTCGCGGTGGTGGGCGCGCTACTGGTGTGGCTGGTGGTAGAGGAGCGGTTCGAGAGGCCGAGACACGTGGAGCCGGTGAGCCTGGTGGAGGGGGTCACGCGCGACCTGCGGCCGCTGGTGGGGAATCGGCAGCTTCAGGCGCTGTGGGTGATGAGCTTCGTGGTCTTCTTCGGGTTTTCGTCGATGTGGCCGATCATGACGTATTTCGTTCAGTACCTGGGTGTTCCGCTGGAGAAGGTGGCGGCGTACTCGGCGTATGTGATGCTCTGTACGGGAACGCTGATGACGGCGAGCGCGCCGCTGTTCGGGCGGCTGGGGGATCGAGTGGGACATAAGCGAGTGATGGTCGGGACGACGGGGGCGTGCGGGATATTTCTGATCCCGCACTACTTCGTGCAGACGTATGCGCAGTTCTTTGCGGTTCGGATGACAGCGACGGTGGCGGGGGCGGGGATTCATCCTTCGACGTCGGCGCTGGTGGCGAGGGCGATGCCGCGGGAGAAGTACGGGGGAGCGTATGGGGTGCTGGCGAGCGCGCGGGCTCTGGCGGGGTCGGTGGGGCCACTGATCGGGGGCGCGCTCGGGAGGTATGTGGACATCCGGCTGGTGTTCCTGTGGACCGCGGCGATGACGCTGGCGGCGGCGGTGTGGGCGGCGAGGGCGGTGAGAGAATCAGCCGGGGGTGAGGGCGGGAGCTAGCGCAGGACGCAATCCTTCGCCAGCCCCACTGGTAGGAGGGACAGTCTTGTCCCGATGGTCGCGACAGGAATGTCGCTCCTACGGGGATGTGGGTCAGAAGAGGGACGGGGAGGCTTCGGCGGAGATGCGGCGGCGGGTGGGGAGAGGGCGGCCGGTTTGGGTTAGAGGTCGACGACGAGGCGAAGCTCCTCATCCACTTGCGCGAGCTCTTCCTCCGAAGTGTTTCCCAAGCGCGACTCGAGACGCTCCTTGCTGATGGTTAGCAGCTGCTCACACTTGGCGAACGAGGGGCTCGTCAAGCCGCTCTCGTCCGATACCCCAACGGGGACGTGAAACGGCACCCCGCGCCCCTTTGTGCTGACGGTGACGACGATGGTGTTCGGGTAACGAGGATTATGATTCGCCGCATCGGTTTGAACGACCAACGCGGGGCGTCTGCCGGTCTGCTCAGCACCACGGCCCGGGGACCAGTTGACCCACCAGAGATCGCCGCGGGAGATGTTAGCTCTCGCCATCACGCACTACCTCCGCCTGCGCGTCGAAGGCGAACTCCACATCGGCTTCATCTGTGTCTTCGCCGACTCGGCTGAACGCCTGGTAGAGGTGCCGCTGCCCTTCGCGCTCCAGCGTGGCCCGCAGGCTCTCCTGGACCAGGCCGCTCAGGCTGACTTCCCCGCGCTTTGCGATCTGGGTGCTGGCGCGATAGAGGTCCAGCGGCAGACGCACCGTCATTGCCTTCTTTCTCGTCTTCATAACTCTCACCCTTACTGTATTCGTAATACGAGTCACAATATGATACCACATAGCGGTGACGCGTGAATATCCCGAGGGTCCAGGCAGATCT
>JAUVSA010000066.1 GCA_030597345.1 Bacillota bacterium | reverse complement strand
TTCGAGGCGGAGAAGAAGCCAGGAGGAATGCTCCGGTACGGCGTTCCTGCCTTTCGTCTTCCCCGAGAAGTGCTGGAGAACGAGATCGCTGGGGTGAAGTCTCTGGGAGTGAAGATCCACTGCAACAAGCGCCTCGGTAAGGATCTCACGCTGGCCAGTCTCCGGGAGGAGGGATTCGACGCGATCTTCTTGGGAACCGGCTGCCAAGCTGGAAGGCGCTTGAATGTGCCGGGGGAAGGCGCGCGGGGAGTGGTGTCCGCGGTGGATTTCCTGCGCAAGCTCCACAAGGGCCTGAAGATCCAGCTCGGGGAACGGGTGGCGGTGGTCGGCGGCGGATTCAGTGCAGTTGACGCAGCGCGCGCGGCAGTCCGTCTCGGCGCGAAGGAAGTGTTCCTCTGCTATCGGCGCACCCGCGCTGAGATGCCCGCGGTGGAGGAAGAGGTGTGGGAGGCCGAGGAGGAAGGGGTACGGGTAATCTATCTGGCGGCCCCGGTCGAGGTGCTCACGAAGCGCAATCGAATCACGGGGCTGACCATGCGCATCCATACGCTGGGCGAGCCCGACGCCCCGGGACGGCGGCGGCCCGATCCGGTGGAGGAAACGGAGTTCACCCTCCACTGTGACATGGTCATCAATGCCCTCGGCCAGGTCGTCGCGGGGGAGGTGGACGGGATCGCGGTCACGCCCGCGGGGACGCTGGCCTGTGATCCCGATAGCGGCGCGACAGAGATCGACGGCGTCTTCGTGGGCGGCGACGCTGCGACCGGGCCCGACAGCGTGATTGCGGCTGTGGCCTCCGGCCGGCGCGCGGCGGCCGCCATCGACCAGCTCCTGTCCGGAGGGAACCCGTACCTGGACTATGATCCGGTGCTCAGCGAGGTGTCGCGGGATGACGTGCTCGCCCGCACCGCGCTTCCGCGGAGGGAGCCGCGTGTTGCGCTGCAGCTCCGGCCGGCCGGGGAGCGGAAACGAGACTTCGAGCCCTATGTGCCGACACTGAGCGAGGAGGAGGCGGTGCGGGAGGCGAGCCGCTGTCTGAGCTGCGGCTGCGGGGCGGGATGCGGTCTCTGCGCGCGGCTCTGCTGTAACTTTGCGGTCAATGCTGAGGGGGAAGACGCTTGGTCCATCGATGAAGAGAAGTGTGTGGCCTGTGGGATGTGCCTCCACAGGTGTCCGAACCAGAACATCGAGATGGTCCGCCTGGAGGGGACGATCTAGCTCGGCGGAGATGGAGAGAGAGGAGAGGACCGGATGAAGGTGCTGATCACAGCCACCTCCTTCAGCGAGGTCACCAAAGAACCGGAGGAGCGCTTGAGGGATGCCGGACACGAGGTCATCCACAACCCATACGGGCGGCCGATGACGGCGGAGGAGTTGGCGCCGGTGCTGGAGGGGGTAGATGCCTGTGGCGCCGGGGTCGATGACTTCTCGGCGGCGGCGTTTGCGCGGGCGGACCGGCTGAAGGTGATCGCGAAGCATGGAGCGGGAGTGGACAACATCGACATCGCGGAATGCACGCGGAGAGGCATCGTTGTCGCGAACGTGCCCGGAGCGAACGCGGAGGCGGTGGCGGACATGAGCTTCGCGCTGATGCTGGCGGTGGCTCGGCAGATACCGCTGGGTGACCGGACCACGAAGGCCGGCGAATGGATCAACACCTATGGGGTGGACGTTCACGGGGCCACCCTCGGGCTGCTCGGCATGGGCCGCATCGGCAAGGCGGTCGCGCGTCGCGGCAAGGGGTTCGACATGAGGGTGCTGGCCTACGACCCGTACTTCGATGAGGAGTTCGCGGGCGAGCAGGGAGTAGAGCGAGCTGAGGCTATCGAGCAAGTGATGAGGGAGGCGGACTTCGTCTCTGTGCATAGGCCCCGCAACCAGGAGACGCACGGCATCATCGACGCCGAAAAGATCGCCCTGATGAAGCCCACGGCCATCCTCGTCAACACCGCGCGGGGGGCCATCGTGGACGAGGAAGCACTCGCCGATGCGCTGGAAGAGGGTCGGATCTTCGGCGCTGGGCTCGACGTCTACGCGGCGGAGCCGCCTGCCGGCAGTCGGCTGATTCGATGTGAGCGGACAGTCACGATACCGCACAATTCGTCCAACACAACGGGCGCGCTGCTGGCGATGGGAAATGGCGTGACGGATGCGATACTGGCTGTCTTCAGTGGTGACCGACCTCAGCACTGCGTGAACCAAGAGGTTTACGGCGCGAGGTAGCATCTCGGCCACGGACGCTGGTGGCCGCGGGCGGCTCGCGGGTGCGGCGGATCGTAAGGAGGTATGACTTTCATGAGCCCGATTCGCGTCGGCCTCGTCGGGTGTGGATTCTCGGCCAATCTCCACATCCGGGGCTACCAGCAGTTGGGCCCCGAACGATGCCAATTGGCCGCGGTATGCGGAGTGCCGAAGGCCAGCGCGGAGGCCTTCGCGGCCAAGCACAGTATCCCCGCCGCGTTTGGCGGCATGGACGAGATGCTCGCCGAGGTGGAGCTGGACGCGGTGGATCTGGCTGTTCCCAACTACCTTCACGCGCCCTTTATCATCGAGGCCGCGAGGGCCGGCAAGCACGTACTCTGCGAGAAGCCGCTCACCGGCTACTTCGGGGGTGCGGATACGCCGCCGGACGAGTTGATCGGGAAGACGGTACCGAAGCGCACGATGCTGGAGGAGGCGACACGGCAGTGCGCCGCCGTGCTCGAGGCCGTCGAGAAAGCCGGAATCAAGTTCGGCTACGCGGAGAACTGGGTCTACGCACCGGCCTTCGTGAAGCTCTGGCGTCTGGCGAAGACGGCCGGCGGGACGATCATCCGCATCGAGGCGGAGGAATCACACTCAGGCTCGCATGCCGAATACGCGAGGCAGTGGAGGACTTCGGGCGGCGGCTCGCTGATGGTCAAGGGATCACATCCGCTGGGGGCGGCGATCCAGCTCAAGCGCTGGGAGGGAGAGGAGAACGTCGGCCAGCCCATTCGTCCCGCGTCGGTGATCTGCGAAGTGGCGAACTTGACCTGGATCGAGGCTTTCAAGCAAGAGGAGACTCACTACTTGCGCACGGGCTGGCGGGACGTGGAGGACTGGGGAATCATCGTCGTGAAGTTCGAGGACGGGTCGGTGGCGGAGGTGAAGGCGGCCGACACAACTCTGGGCGGGGTCCACAACTACCTCGAGGCCTATCTCTCCAACGCCCGCATCCGCGCCAACATCAACCCGAACGATTCCTGCGTGGCCTACGCCCCGGAGGCCGACATCTTCGAGCCGGAGTACATCAGCGAGAAGATCGAGACCAAGGGTGGCTGGACCTTTCCCTCGCCGGACGAAGACTGGCACCAAGGCTACCCCCAGGAGATCGCGGACTTCATCGCGGCGATCGTCGAGGACCGGGAGCCGGCCGCCGGGGCCGCGCTGGCCCGGGAGGTGACGCTGGTGCTCTATGCGGCCTACGTCGCCGCGGAGGAGGGACGGCGCGTCGATCTGAAGCCGATCCTGGGATAGCGGCGCCCGGGCGGGGCCGTCCGTGGCGCTTCGGAGGTGAGCCCGAGATGCCGAAGGTCAGAATAGGACTGGTGGGCTATGGCAATGCCGCCCAATTTCACGTGCCGGCATTCCGTCAGCTGGGGCCGGAAAGGTGCGAGCTGGCCGCCGTGTGCGGCCGGTCGAGGGAACGCGCGGAGGCATTTGCCAAGGCGCACGGCATACCCCGGGCCTTCGCCACCATGGCGGACATGCTGTCCGCGGTGGAACTCGATGCGGTGGATCTCGTGGTGCCGAATCACGTGCATGCGGAGCACGCGATCGAGGCCGCGAGCGCGGGAAAGCACATCATCTGCGAGAAGCACCTGACTGGATACTTTGGGGAGCCGGGCAGGCCGGACGATGAGCCGATCGGCGAGACGGTGCCGAAGGCGAAGATGCTCGAACGCGTAGTCGAGCAGTGCGATGCGATCGGCAGGGCGATCGAGGAGGCCGGTGTCAAGTTCGGCTACGCTGAGAACTGGGTCTACGCGCCCTCGTTCGTGAAGCTGCGGCGCCTGGCCGCGGCGGCCGGGGGAACGATCATCCGGATCCAGGCGGAGGAGTCGCACTCCGGGTCACCCTCCGTGTACGCCAAGCAGTGGCGAACGGCGGGCGGCGGGTCACTCGTGCTGAAGGGGTCCCATCCGCTGGGGGCGGCGCTGCAACTGAAGCAGTGGGAGGGAGAGACCAAGTTCGGGAAGCCGATCCGTCCATCATCGGTGATGTGCGAGGTGGGCAATCTCACCTGGATCGATGCCTTCAAGAGGGAGAAGAGGCACTATCTGAAGACCGACTGGAAGGATGTTGAGGACTGGGGCGCGATGCTGCTGAAGTTCGACGACGGGTCGGTGGCGGAGATCGTGGCGGGGGATACGACGCTGGGTGGGGTCCACAATTACCTCGAGGCGTACCTGTCGAACGCGCGCATCCGCGCGAACATCAACCCGAACGATGCCTGCGTCGCCTACGCGCCGTCGCCGGAGATCTTCGGGGACGAGTACATCACGGAGAAGATCGAGACGAAGGGCGGCTGGACCTTTCCCTCGCCGGAGGAGGACTGGAACCTGGGGTATCCGCAGGAGATGGCGGATTTCGTCGCCAGCATCGCGGAGGGCCGGGAGCCCGTGTCCGGGTTCATGCTTGCGCGCGATGTCGCCCTGGTCCTATACTCGGCGTACGTGAGCGCGGAGGAAGGCCGTCGGGTGGATCTCGCCTCTGTGCTTGGCTGACACCCAGCCAGCGGCCGCCCAGGCGCGGCCCGAAGGGAGGCCCGGGAGTGGCGGAGTCGCAGTTCGCGGTCGATCTGGCCATCGTGGTGGCCGGAGGGTTCGTAGGGGCGATAGGGGCCCACGCCCTGCGGCTGCCGGCGGTGGCGGGCTACCTCGCTGCGGGGGTGCTGTTGGGGCCGGGTGTGCTGGGGCTCATCCGCGATTCCGAGATCATCGCCTCCATGGCCGACCTCGGCGTTGCGCTGCTGATGTTCGCCATCGGGGTGGAGCTGTCTCTATCCGTGCTGACGCGGGCCAAGGCGGCGGCGCTCATCGCGGCCCCCCTCCAGATCCTCGCCACCGTGGCGCTGGGCTACGGCCTTGGGCAGGCGATCGGGTGGACCGTTGCCGCCTCCGTCGTGCTGGGTTTTGCGCTGGCGCTCAGCAGCACCACCGTGGTGGTGAAGCTGCTCTCCGAACGAGGGGAACTGCATACCAGGCACGGGCAGGTGATGGTGGCCATCTTGTTGGTGCAAGACCTGGCCGCGGTGTCGATGGTGGCGTCATTCCCGCTGCTGCTCGGGGTGGCGGCCGGCGGCGGCGCCGACCTGATCGACGTCATGGCGAGGGCGCTGGGATTCGTGGCGACCGTCTTCGTTCTGGCTCGCTGGGTGGCCCCGAAGGCGATGCAGGCCGTCGCCCGCAGGTACAGCCGCGAGGTCTTCGTCGTCATGTCGGCGATGCTGTGCTTCGTGGGCGCGGCGGCCGCCTCCGCCATGGGGTTCTCCATTGCGCTCGGCGCCTTCGTGGCGGGGCTGCTGATCAGCGAATCGCAGTACCGCTTCCAGATACTGTCCGATGTCACGCCGCTGCGGGACCTGTTCGGGATGGTGTTCTTCGTGTCGCTGGGGCTGTTGTGGGAGATCGGCGCCCTGCTGGAGCACGGCCCATGGGCGCTGGCGCTACTGCTAGCGGTCTTCCTCGGCAAGCCCATCATCGCCGCGTTGAGCGCGCTCGCCGCCCGCTACCATGCGCGGATCGCGATCGTGACCGGCCTCGGGCTGGCCCAGATAGGTGAGTTCTCTTTCCTCGTGGTCACGCTGGCCTGGCGCGATGGGGTGATAGGGGATGCGGTGCATTCCATACTCATCCCTATCGCCGGGATCAGCCTCTTCGCAAGTCCCGCGTTGATGAAGCTCGGCGGTCTGCTCTACGATCGCATGAGCGCCACCAATATCGGAGACCGGGTGATCGCCCGCCAGGAGCAGAGGCATCCCGGTCCAGCCGCGAGCCTGGAGAACCATGCGCTCGTGTGCGGATATGGGAGGGTCGGTCGGTTCCTGGGTGAGGTGCTGCAGGATCAGGAGCAAGCGCAGGCCATCATCGACTACGACCACGCCACCATCGCGGGCCTGCACAGGCGCGGAATGGTGGCCGTATATGGGGATGCCAGCCGCCGCGCCGGGCTGTTGGCGGCGGGGGCGGAGCGTGCTCGGCTGGCGGTGATCGCACTGCCGGATGCGGCGACGGCGGTGGCTGCGGTGACCGAGCTGCGCGGCATTTACCCCGGCCTGAGGATCGTCGCCCGGGCTCACCAGCCGAATGAGGTGAACGATTTGTTCCGCGCTGGCGCCGACCGCGTTATCTACGCCGAATACGAGGTCGGACTCGAGATCGTGCGCCACGCGCTGCTCCTGCTGGACGTGGGGGCTGAGGAAGCGAACGGGCTGGTCGAGGGCCTGCGCGCGAGCCACTACGCGCGCAGGGATGGGGCCTCCTCCTGAAGCAGGATGGAGGCGCACGGGAGCAGAAAGACCGCAGGCGTGACACCCGCCCGAGAACGAATTCCACTAAGGGAACTGCGACGGTCGGCGCGGCAGCTCTGGGTTCTGCTGGCGCTGCTGTTGGGAGCGATGGCCGTCGCCGTCTGGTACTACCTCTACATCGAGAGCGGCCACAGTGGAGTGGAGTGGTCACTTGTCGACGCGCTCTACATGGTCGTGCTGACGGTCACCACGATCGGTTTCGAGGAGGTTCACCCGCTCACCCAGTCCGGGCGGATGTTCACAACAGCGTTTGCCATCACCGGGATCGCGCTGGTGGCGCTGGCGGTGCGAAGTGCGGCGCGCCTGCTCGTGGAGCAGCAGCTGAGCACCGAAGTGCAACGGAGAAGGAGGCTGCGCACCTTGAACGAGATGAAGGATCACTACATCGTATGCGGGTACGGCCGGATGGGCCGGGAGACGGTGCATCAGCTTCGGCGGCGGGATCTTTCGGTGGTCGTGATCGAACAGGAGCCGTCGGCCCTGGAGATGCTGCGGGAGGAGGACATCGCTCACGTCGAAGGCAATGCAACTCAGGACGAGCAGCTTCAGGAGGCCGGGGTGGATCGAGCCAAGTGCCTCGTCGCGGCGGTGGCGACGGACGAGGACAACCTGTTCGTCGTGATGAGCGCGCGCTTGCTGAACTCGGGCCTCTATATCGTGGCGCGAGCCAGTCGCGAAGAGACGGTGAACAAGCTGCAGCGCGCGGGGGCGAACAGCGTGCATTCGCCATACGTGGGAGGCGGGCGCGACCTGGCCTATGCAGCGATGGAGCCGGGGGTAGTGCACTTTCTGGAGCAGGTGCTCCACCAGGCGGAGTTCGACGTCGACTTCCGCTCGGTTTCAGTGCCCGACGACTCGCCGGTGCTGGGCAAGCCGCTGCTGGGTTCGGGGGTAATGCAGGAGGGGGGCGCGATGATCCTGGCGGTGCTGTCTGCGGACAATCAGTTGCGGACAAACCCGCGCCCGAACCGGATGGTGGACCCCGGAGACACGATCATCGCCATGGGGACGCGGGAGCAGATGGCCCAATTGGAGCGAGCGGTCAGAGGTTAGCCGGGCGGAGGTGCCGGGTCAGCGCTTCCACGGCGGCGTTTCAGGCAGCATCGCCTCGAACTCCGTGACAAGCTGCACCTCGTATTCCCCTGCGTACTCTCCTGACAGGAAACGCCCCATGCCCTCGTCGTGGAAGCGCTGCCAGGATTCCTCCTCCTGCCCCGGCTTGACGGGATAGAAGAGGAATCCGTTCGCGCGCGCGGCGCTGAGATCTCCCGGGGCATCGCCGATCATCAGCACGCGGCCCTTCTGGTATTTGTCGCCGGCGGCGAGCTGCAGGTGCTCTTTCTTCTTGCCCATTTCCTGGCCGGCGATGACGGTACAGTGCTTGGCGATATCGTGTTCCTCCCACTCGCGCCGGAGGGCCTCGCCGGGGGTGGCGGAAACAACGATCATGTCCGCCTTCGGAGCAAGGGCTTCGAGCGACTCCCGGAGATACGGAAAAGGCGGAATACCGTGGACCATGTCGGCGATGGCTGAGTTCACCGCTTCGCTCCAGACGAGGGTCTGCTTGAGCACTGAGTCGCTGGTCCTTTCGACTGCTTCCTTGAGGGCCGGGTTGCCGAGTTTGCTCTCTGTCTCGACCCATTTGCGAAGAGAGGGAACCTCTGGCAGCCGTGTGCCCCGCCGCTGCACCTGGGGCCTGTCGGCGAGCAAATCGAAGACCATCAGGAGCGCCGGGAACCGGTTGATGCCTCGCCACTTCGAGTAGAGGTTGACGAACTCGGCCGCCTCGCGGGCGTACTTGGAAACGGGCTGCAGGCTCCAGTGGTTGATGATGTTGGGGATGAAGCACTCTTTGTGCTTGATCTCCATGGTGTCGAAGGCGCAGCCATCGGAATCGATGCCGACGAAGAACTCGCGGCTCGGCTGGAACTCCTTCAACGGGGCCTGCGGGTCGGCGGCGCTCATGCGTTCCTCCTTCAGTCAATGCCAGGGATTTGGCGTCTAGCGCGCCCCTGCAAACGGGCGGACATGCCGCTCGATATGGGCGCGAACTGTCTCGTAGTGAACCTCTTCGTTGTCCGCCAGCGCCTCCATCAGCCGCTCCCGGAAGCGCGGCCGCCCGTCGATCTCTGCGGTGAGCACGGAGCCGAAAGTCACGTGCACTACCTCGCGGGCGTCGAACTGATCCAGCAGGCAGGGAAGCTCGTCGTCGCCCAGGCTGTCTCCCCGCGGCACCTGCTCGACTCTGGCCGACACATGATAGGAGGCACGATCATCCGGATAGCGCTCGATGGCGAACCCAAGGATCTCGCGGAAGAGCGCGGGATCAATGGAGGCGATAGCCCGGAGCGCCTCGAGGTAGCTCGTCCCCGCGGTCTTCAAGTGGACCAGCTCACCTGCCAGGCGCGCGGCAATGGGATAGATCGAGAACTTGTCGCTGCCCGAGTGGATGCTGATCTTGTAGGGTCCGAAGTGTCGCGCGACCGCCACGTGCCGGGAGAAGCTCCTCTCGAACTCGCCCAGGTCGCCGATGTAGTCCACGCCCTTCTCGAATTCGCCTACGAACCGGGGCGCCAGGCTGACCCATTCGACGCCGAGCCGCCCTAGCTCGCTGGCGACGAAAACGTGCTCGGCGACGGAGGTCGGGGTCGCCGTTTCGTCCACGGACATCTCGAGTTCGAAGGGTCGCCCGGACATCCTATCCCTAAGGTGTCGATACATCGCCGCGGTATGCACCAGCGCGCGGCCGTACGTC
>JAUVSA010000084.1 GCA_030597345.1 Bacillota bacterium | reverse complement strand
TGGAAAACGGTTCCCATGTAATCAGCACCGCGCCAGTCCACACATCGTATGGGAAGATCGAGTAGGCCATTTCGGCGGCGTTCGACATGTTGGAGACTGCCAGACGGGGAAAGGCGATGTTGGTTTCATCCAGCAGCCGCGCTCTCGAGGCGAAGCCGGACATGCCGAAAAGCACCGCGGCAGCGATCAGCAGCTTGTCGAAGCGCTTGCCGGTTTCCTCGACAACTCGAGCGGCCCTGGAGCGGCCGGTCCTTGGGAGTTCGTAGATGGCGCGCAGATGGTCGCCGGTCCGAAGCGAAGCTCCCTCGCCCACGTCGGCATAGGCGCCGATCGCATCAGCATCGGTCACGTTCACGACCGCGATCCGCTCCCCGCCGCGGATGGCCACCAGCTTCATGCCGGGGCGCATCCCCCCTCGCGTCCCAACGTTCAGGAATACTTTGTCCGCCTGGGCCCAGAGCACCATCGCCGTGATCGTGGGGCGCGAGCGCATCTCCTCGATGGCTTGGAAGGCGGCCTGCTCCAGGGCTTTGCGGAGCAGCACCTCGTCGCTGGCATCCGCCGAGGCTGGACCTTGACCCGTCACCAGCGCGCCGTTGACGGCATCGCGCGCCAGCCGATCGAACAGGCGCACGGCCAGCACTACCTCAGCGTACCGGCCTTCCCTGCTGTCGAGTATGCGGGCCGCGCGAACCTGGCCGGTCACCAGGAGGACGATCTCCAGTTCGGCCGCCACTCGCACCAACTCAACACCGCTCAGAGGCGGCGTGAACCCGAGCTCGCGCATCTGGATGGTGATGTCTGCCTTTGGGAGCACGTCCAGAAACAGCCGATCGCGCAGTTCCACCGCGATAGCGTCGCTGGCCTCGCCCCCGAATGTCTCTGGGCGAAGGTCGCTCAGGTTGTCGAACGGTACCACCGCCACCGACTGCGTCGTCGCCGTTCGAGTCACTATCTGTGCCCCGGCTGGAAGCGCGGCAATGCCGGTCAGCCACGTCGACGAAACAAACGCGAGGGTCAGCAAACGGGCAATGGCTGTCGCCATTCGGCCCTTCGAGAACGTGCGCATAGCACCTCGTCTCCTTCTGCGCGCAGTCGCCTTGTTGGTCTCGCCCTATTCAGAACGACGAGGACCCCGAACAGCCGTCCCTAACCCTCTCCCTCTCGCGCACCCTTACCACCACTTGGCGGGCAATTCTACCATAGCCCGCCGCCCCTTGTAAAGTACAGCCAATATCTTTAGACGCGGCCGCTAGGCGTTCAGTTCGGCCCATACGGCCTCCAGTTGCCGGTAAGCGTCCTCTTGGCACCTTGTGGTGTCCACCACCCAGTCAGCCTCGCGGGCTTGCTCCGCGGGAGGCATCTGCGCCGCCATGCGCTTCTTGACCTCATCCTCCGTAAGCCCGTTCCGCGCCATAACTCGCCCCACGCGCTCTTCCTCGTCGGCCACTACTACCAGCAGGCGATCAACATTCTCCCGGTATCCCGCCTCCAGCAACAGCGGCGCCACGATGCACACCACATGGGTTCTCTTCTCTTCTGTGAACCTATCCAGGCGGTGCTCGATCTCTTCTCTGATAGCAGGATGCGTTATCGCGTTCAATCTCGCCAGCGCCTGCGGATCGCTGAAGACCAAGCGCGCCAGCTGCGCGCGATCCAGGCTTCCATCTTCCCGCACGACGCCCTGGCCAAAGGCGCCCGCGATGTCAGCGACGATCGACGACCTCGGCCGAGTCAGCTCGTGCGCGATCTGATCCGCGTCGATAATCACTGCACCCCGACTGCGAAAGAACTCCGTGGCTAGTCCTTTGCCGCTTCCGATTCCGCCGGTGATTCCGACGATGACCATGTGCCAGCGGAACTGACGACCTCGCTCTCCGCGGGGTCATCAGTCTCCCCTTTCTCGCCTCCCGGGCTGCCCACCTGCGATTCGGTTTCCTCCGCCGCGCCCTCCTCGGACCCCGCGGCGTCCACCTTATCCCCCGGTTCCCCCTCCGCCCCCTGTCCAGCCGCTTCCGGGATATCGGCCTGCGCCGCGAGTTTCGATTCCGGCGCCTCCGTCTCTCGCGACTCAGTATCTGATACCGTCGCGCCTTCGGCATCCTCCGGGATCGCCGCCGCGGCCTCCTCGCCGACCTCCTCGACTCGGCCCTGGGCGGCCTGCGTCTCGGCGAGCATGCTGCCGAAGAGATCGCCTATCGTCACCCGGCTGTCTGCCTCCTGGCGCGCCATATACTCCTTTAGCTCGCGGCGCTCCCGCGCTTGCTCGACCTGGCGCAGGCTCAGCGTCATGCGTCGCTCCCGTGCCTGTATGTTAACGATCTTGACCTGCACGGACTGTCCCTCGGAGAGGACATCTTGGGAACGCTGTCCCCTTCCGCCGGGGAGCTCCGAGTTGGGGATGATACCCTCGATCCCTCCCTCCAGGCGCACGAAGGCCCCGAAGGGCACCACCCGAGAGACGGTGCCGGTGACCGTCCGGCCGACCCGGAACTGGGACTCGATATCGCTCCATGGATCAGGCAGGATCTGCTTGAGTCCCAGGGAGATGCGATTCTTTTCCCGGTCGTAGCGAAGCACCATCACGTCTGTCTTTTCGCCGACTTTGACCACGTCACTGGGATGGCGGATTCGCGTCCACGACATCTCCGTGATATGGAGTAGCCCGTCAATGCCGCCCAGGTCCACGAAGGCGCCGTAGTCCGTGATTCGGCGGACGATGCCCCGATATACTTTGTTCTCTTCCAGTGAGGCCAGAGTCTTCTCGCGGCGGAACCGCCGAGCCTCCTCGATGGCCTCCTTCTGCGAGACGACAACGCGCTTGCGACCGCGGTCTACTTCGATGATCTTGACCTTCACGGACTGGCCGACGAAACGGTCGAGGGCATGAACATTCCGGGTACGCACGTGAGAGGCGGGAAGGAAGCCGCGCATGCCAAGGTCAACGACGAGACCGCCCTTGACGCGGTCGGTCACCATTGCCGTCAACACCTCGCCTTGCTTGTGTGCCTCAGTGATGTGTTGCCAGATGAGCTCGTAGTCGGCGCGCTTCTTGGACAGCACCGGGGAGCCGTCGTCATCCTCGGGCCTCACGATATACACCGGTACCCGATCCCCGACCGCCAGGGGACGGCCTTCCTCGGTGGTGCTGCCCGAGAGGTCGGCGGCTGAAATGTGCCCCTCCGACTTCGTGCCAACATCCACCAGCGCGCCCTGCTCGTCCATATGTACGATGAGCCCATCCACGATCTGCCCTGCCTTCAGGGGCTTGCCTGAGGGAAGTTCTCTGTCTATCGCTTCCATCGACTCGGCCGTGTCGGCAGGGGCTGTCACTCCTGGTGGCTGAGTGGACTGCGTGTCTGCGGCGTCGGGAGTCTCTGCCGCGTCGGGAGTCTCTGCCGCGTCGGGTGTGTCTGCCGCGTCGGGAGTCTCTGCCGCGTCGGGTGTGTCTGCCTGTGGTTCGTGGGAGTGTGCGTCCTGAGGAGGCCTAGCTTGAGCCTGCTCGGATCGAGGTTCTCGATTGTCCATGATACCAGCTATCCTTCCTAGCCAGACCGGGGGGCTGCCCGCCACTGCTGCGGTAGCATACCCGCAGCAGTCCGGCATGCCCTTGCTCCGCGCGCTTGCTCGCGGCGTCAGGGGTGCGGCCTGCTTGTGTCCGCACGGCCCTCTTCACGGTCAGGGGTCTCCTCTCCTGAGAGATCCCATACGGCATATGCCGAAGGTGACTCCTGCGCCCATCGCGGGGCCCTGCAATCATCCCCTGATGGCGCTCCAAGTGACTGGTTCGACGCAGGAGACACAGCTCCTTCCCCCGCTGACCCAGCAGTCCCCCTTTATCCCACCGGCTTCATATCCAGCCAATTGGGGCCTGCTTTGGTATCGACCTTCAGGGGCACACGCAGCTCGTACGCCCCGGACATGCACGCTGCGACAGCCGACGCTGTCGTCTCGAGCTCTCTCCGCGGGACTTCGAGGAGTAGCTCGTCGTGGACCTGCAGGAGGAGTCGAGCTGAGAGATGATCCTGCTGGAGAGCGCCTCGCAGGCGGAGCATCGCAAGCTTCATGATGTCCGCGGCCGAGCCCTGCATCGGAGTGTTCACCGCCATCCGCTCTGCCGCCTGTCGGAGTGCCGGGTTGCGGGCGCGGAGCTCGGGGAGGGGACGGCGGCGGCCAAGGAGAGTAGTGACATAGCCGGCCTCGCGCGCGCGTCCGGGCATCTCCTCCATGTACGCGCGGAGCCGGGGGAAGCGCAAGAAATACCGGTCCATGTACTGGCGAGCATCTCCGATCGAGATGCCCATTTCCCGGGCGAGGCGGAAGTCGCTGATCCCGTAGGGGATACCGAAGTTGACCATCTTCGCAAATGAACGCATCTCCGGTGTCACTTCTGCCGCTGACACACCGAATATCTCCACCGCAGCGGCGCGATGGAGATCCTCGTCCCGAAGGAAGACATCGATGAGGTTCTCGTCCTCCGTAATGTGAGCGAGGATGCGCAGCTCGATCTGGGAGTAGTCGGCAGAGAGGAGCGCGTTACCGCTCTCCGAGGCCACGAAGGCGCGCCGGATCTCCATGCCCAGTTCCCGCCGGATGGGGATGTTCTGGAGATTCGGACCGCTGCTGGACAGCCGCCCGGTGGCCGTGACCGCCTGGTTGAACGAGGTGTGGAGGCGGCCGGTGTCGGGATCGACAAGACGAGGAAGCGGGTCAACGTAGGTGGACTTCAGCTTGGTGATCTCGCGGTAGTCGAGCAGCCTGGCGGCGATCTCGGAGCCCGGCTGATGCCCGAGCTCACTGAGTTTCGCAAGGACCTCCGCGTCGGTGGAGTATCCTGTCTTGGTGCGCTTGCTCTTGTCCGGGGGGAGACCGAGCTTATCGAAGAGGATGTGGCGAAGCTGCTTGGGAGAGGAGATGTTGAACTCCTCGCCGGCGAGGTGGTGGATCTGCGTCTGCAACTGCTGCGCGCGCTCCCCCAGGCGGCCGGAGAGTGCCTCAAGGGCAGGCACGTCCAGCGCGATACCCGTCTCTTCCATCCCGGCAAGCACCGGAACAAGGGGCATTTCCATGTCGCGAAAGAGCCCCTCCAGGTCGAGCTCGCGAAGGCGCCGCTCGAGCAGGGGCTTGAGGGCCGCGATCTGAGCGGCCGAGATTGCGCCGTGGTCGGGATCGCCGTCGTCTGCGAGCGCCAACTGAGACCCAGTTCCAGACCCCAGATGCTCGAAGGCAACAACGGAGACGTCATCGTGAGAGCGCCGCGACGGATCGATGAGATAGGAGGCGAGCATGGTGTCGAAGGACAAGCCGCGCAGCGCAATCCCGCGGCGCAGCAACAGAAGGGCAAGCCGCTTCAGGTCGTGGCCGACCTTTCTGACATCGGCAGACTCGAAGAGATGCCTGAGGGGTTCGAGCAGGCCGCTGAGCTTCTCGTCATCCGCCAGCAGCACGGCTGGCCGGTCGCCCCCAGGAGCAAGGATGCAGATGCCGTGGAGCGGAGCCCGGAGGCCCG
Source organism: Bacillota bacterium (assembly GCA_030597345.1). Classification (GTDB taxonomy): domain Bacteria; phylum Armatimonadota; class Hebobacteria; order Hebobacterales; family Hebobacteraceae; genus JAUVSA01. Next base: position 2,918 of record JAUVSA010000084.1, on the reverse strand, counting down.
AGCCATCCCCGGCGATCGGGTAGATCACCAGCTCAACGCTTCCCTCAAGCGCCCGGGCGAGCTCCTTCGCCTCCCGGATCGCAGCCACGAGTCGATGATCGGCCGTGAGGTTCTGCTTCGGGCCCTCGAGCCGGAACAGAAGGGAGCGGAATTCGAGTCTTCGGAAGAGCTCGGACAGCTTCTCCTCATCCGGCGGGCGGAGCTGCAGCACCTCGGGGTCAAAGGTGATGGGCAGATCCCGCACGATGGTCGACAGCTCCTTGGCTTGCCTGGCGATCCCCGCGTGCGTCTCCAGCGCGGCCGCAATGCGCGGTGGTTTGACTTCGTCCAGGCGTTCGAGCGCTGCTTCCAGCGAGCCGAACTGCTTGATGAGGGAGGTGGCGATCTTCTCGCCGATCCCGGGGACTCCGGGGATGTTGTCACTGGCGTCTCCCCGAAGCGCGCGGAAGTCGCACAGCTTCTCTGGCCCAAATCCGTAGCGTTCCTTCACGGCAGCCACGTCATAGACCTTGGTGTCGGAGATGCCCCGGCGCGTGACCATCACTGAAACGTGGTCCGACACGAGCTGAAGCTCATCCAGATCGCCGGTGACCACGAGCACGTCGTATCCTGCCTGCTCGGCGTAGGCCGCGAGAGTCCCGATTATGTCATCGGCCTCGTACCCCTCGAAGTCGTAGGCCGAAATACGCATGGCCTCGAGGACCTCCCTCGCCACCTGGAGCTGTGATCTCAGCTCGTCAGGTGTTTCGGGGCGAGTGGCCTTGTAGTCGGGAAAACGCTCATGGCGGAAGGTTGGCGTGGGGAGGTCGAAGGCAACCGCCGTCATCGCCGGCTGCTCATCATCGAGAATCTTGAGGAGCATCGTCGTGAAGCCGTAGACCGCGTTGGTGGCCTCCCCCCGAGCGTTGCTCAGAGGCGGAAGCGCGAAGAAGGCCCGGTAGAGCAGACTGTTTCCATCGACCAGCACCAGGCGGCCCTTGCCGCGGGGGGCCCGCCGACGCGGTTTCTTCCCTGCGCTCGACTGACTCACATCTCCCCCGGAGACGCCTCCTGGGCGGCCCGTGCACCGCCCCCGAGAGCGCCCATCAGATCAGGGGACTGGCCCGCAAGTCGCCCCGCGAGGCCATCGTAGAGGAGGCCCCCTGTGACCACCAGCCGCTGTCCGGTGCCTGCCTGGCGCCCTGAGATCGAGCTGCCGCCGAGAAGCCAGCGCATTAGCGAAGGAGCGCGGTACTCCTTCACTCCCGGCCTGGGCCCCACGCCGGCAAGCACACCGGCTGCATCGAGAGCATCTCGAAGTCCCCCACACTCATCCACCAGGCCGTTCTCCTCGGCCTGCTGGCCGGTGTAGATGCGCCCGTCCGCCAGCGCGCGTACCGCGCCCTCTTCCATCCCCCGCCCGTTGGCGACGTCGGCGATGAACTGGTCGTAGACCTCCATCACCAGGTTTCTGATCACCTCCCGCGCTTCGTCGCTGAGAGGGGCCGTGGGGCTGAACATGTCTTTGAGCGCCCCGCTCTTGATGACCTCCATTTCCACGCCGATCTTCTCGAGCAGCCCCGACATGTCCTGGTGCAGTGCGATAACGCCGATGCTTCCCGTGATGGTGGCCCTATCGGCGAGGATCTTGTCGGCTGCGGCCGCCACGTAGTAGCCTCCCGAGGCCGCCACGTCCGCCATGGAGGCAACCACGACGAACTCGCCGTTGCGCGCCCCGCGCGCTCTCTGAACCGCCTGGTAGATCTCCTGAGACCCAGCCGCTGACCCGCCGGGACTGTTGATGCGCAGCACTATCCCCTTGACATCTGAATCCTCGACCGCGGCCTCTATCTCATCAACGACATCGTCAGAGCCCGTCGCTGCTCCGCCGAGCATAGAGAAACCCGACTGGCCGGCCACGATCATGCCGTCAATACGAATCAACGCGATCTGCCCCTTCCCGGTCGAGATACCCTCCATCCCGCCGCTGATGCGTACTGCCATCAACAACAGCAGCAGGCCCCCCACCATTACCACGAGCAGAACTCCGGCAATAGCTAACCCGCAGCCCCACCGCCAGGCCGAGCGGCCCTGCGAGGGCGGACCCGCGGCAATTGGAGGCGGCGGCGGCATTTGGGGTGCAGTCGGTTGCGGCGGCCCTTGGGGTCCAGTTGGCTGCGGCGGCAGTTGACCGGTCACGAGCTTCCTCCTCTGTGGCGTCCCGATTGCCTTGACATGGCTTATCCCACCCGATTATACTGCATTTGCACGCCGGTGTGGCGGAATGGCAGACGCGCCTGACTCAAAATCAGGTGGGCTTAGGCCCGTGGGGGTTCAACTCCCTCCACCGGCACAGTTACCCTCAGGCGAACTCCCCGACTCGACCTCCTCCGCCTCCCCACAACTCTCCAGTTCGTAGGGCAGGAGCGAGTCTCCTGCCCAAGCCAAGCTGCCACGGACCGCGGGGGCAGCAGACACGCTTGCCCGCCTCGGGAGGGCTGCTGTCCTACCTCCCCCGCAGAAGACCCTGTTGAGAACCACCGAAATCGCTCGCTTGGGGATAGCTTCCTGTCAGCAGCGCGTCTCACAACCGAGGGGAAGAGGCTGCGGTGAGTTGCTTGACCTGGCCGCACGCGACCAGTAGAATATGAATGAGGCCTCTTCATGTGGTCTTAGGTCCGCCGCCGGTCACCCCCTCGACCGCGGCGGACTTCCTCTTTCGGGGGGTGAAGCGGCGTGCGTGGTCTACGGTCGGCGGGAAGGTACACCTACATGAACGACGCGGTGGCCGCGGAGGTGCACAGCAGGACGAGTCCGTTGGCGCAGATGTGAGTGTCCAGCGCCTATGTTCGCCGCTTCGTGCGACGCGCTGTCTTCTGCCGGCGCTTGGGAAGTCTCTTCCCAACGGCGGGAGCAGGCCTGGCTCGCAGGACGTCGAC
>JAUVSA010000096.1 GCA_030597345.1 Bacillota bacterium | reverse complement strand
GTTGAGGCGCCCGCAGGCATCGAGATCGCCCAGCCCCTCCTGCGTGGGCCAGCCCCAGGGCCAGCCCCACACTTCGGTGTAACGGAGATGCTGTATCGGTATCCGCCAGGTAGTCCGGCTGCCTGCGGGGACTGCGACCCAGAAGATGGCGTGTTCTCCGTGCTCCCAGCTTCCCGGCTCTGTGCGCAGTACCAGAGCAAGCGTGAGGGATCGTTGCTCGGGGTTCTCCAGCTCGAGGGCGAGGGTGTCAAACGAGGTCCAGTCAGCTTCGGATAGCATCTGCGGGATCTGAAGTCTGAGTCCCTGCTTGGTGTCCGGCTTCAAGCGCGGCCCTGGCTTTCTCGGCCTGGGGTGGGCGGGGTGGGGCCCCTCGTTCGCGTCCACCCTAAGGCGCAGCTCGAGGGCGTCCCCGGCCGCGCTGGCCTCAAGCCCCTGGTCTTTGGCCCATTGCAGAACGTGGGGATTGGAGAAGTCGACCAGCTCCTTCTGCACATCCGATGTCATGGTCATTCCTCCCAGCGTGGTCGCCGCGGCGACCGCGGTTGCTGCAGCCCAGGCAATGCTGTCTTCAAACGCCGATGCATGGTCTGCCGCCGGCTATTGCGGCGCCTATTGCGGCGCCTATTGCGGCGCCTATTGCGGCGCCTATTGTATCACCAGGCGCTCCCGGATCTGAACGGCAGTCCGGTCACAAGTGTTATCATGCCCCAGAGCACCTCATTGAGCAGGTCACCTGCGATGAGGCCGATCGCCAGCGGGACGGTCCGCCGGTAGAGCCGCAGGCCGCCATAGCGCACAACCAGGGTCTTGGCGATCCACCCGATCATGAATGGCGACCAGTACATGTACATGACCCAGGTGTGGGCGGCGAGATAGCCCATCGGATGGAAGGGCCACCACCAGAACCGCAACCTCATGGCCCCCAGGAAGAAGGTTACCAGCGCGCCGGCGCCCATGGCTATCGTGCCCGGCACGTCCATGGTCGAAGGGTTCACGAAATGGTTGTGTAGACTGCTGCTATAGACGTTGAGCTCGTGGGTGTCTGCGGTCCCTGCGCCGATGTTGTAGAGGCCGTAGTGGTAAATCGTGGTCAAGGTTATGTAGGCTCCGAGCACAACGACGAGCAGGAAGCCGACGGCCATCCCGAGGACCACCGACCGCTTGTTGATGCCGGCGGCGTCGGCCATCTTCATCGACGCAAGAGCATTGCCCGGGACCGCGACGAGACTGTTGCCGCTGCCATGGTAGGTCCAGTGGGGCGCGTGAATCACCATCATCTCACGAGGCGTGAAGACCGCAGTGCCGAGGGGGACGACGATCGACTGGTGCAGGAAGAGCGGATATGGAAGGAAGCCCAGGCCCGTTTCCGCGCGCAGCCTCACCCACGTCATGTAGTAGACGAGGATGACCAGTATGAGCACAACGGCGACACCGATCCGGCTGCCTGCGAGCCAGCAGAGGTACACCATCCAGCTCAGGGAGAGGAGGATGCCGATCAGGCTCCAGCGATAGGGAATAGGCTCGTCCGCGTCCGCTCGGCCCGATTCGCGACTTAAGGCGATGCGGATCGCGCGAGCCAGATGGCGGCGGGCCGACCAGATCGCCAGGGCGGAGATGGCCAGCACTGCTCCTGTCCCCTGGAATAGGGGCGCGGGGAACTCACTCACCCAGTGCCACGCAGGTCGCTGCGGCGTAGCCCCCGCCGCGATCGCGATCACGTGCATACTGAGCCGCACAAACCAGAAGAACCAACACGAGAAGGCAAGGTCTTTCGGGATAAGGTAGGCAATTGCAATCAACCACGGCCAGAGCACTAGGTTGATCTCATCGAGACCGGCAAGGGGCCCAACCGGATGCCAGTGCATGAGCCTAATCGGGCCCAGAGGAATGGCCGGAATCGTTGGCACGTATCGGGAGAGGGTTTCCAGGGCCGTCAATCCGAGCGATGCCACCAGGCCGATCCAGAACACGGGCGCGGTTGTCAACCGCCCGGTCCGGCGTCCGCTCTTCGTCTCCGAGTCAACCACCGTCTCCAGAGGAATCTGTGCCAGGGGAAAGGACAGTCGCTCGTGGGAGATCCATTGACGCTGCATGAGGAACATGAGGCAGACCGAGCAGACCGCCAGCGCGACCAGGAATGAGCACCAGACGGTGAGCGGGGTCCACCACACGGACCAAGGCACGGCGCCGGCGCCATGGTAGAAGCCCTCGACGGCATTCCAGTCGGTGGGTGAGAGCCAGTGCGGGATCAGGTCCAGGAAGGTGTCCTGCCACTGAGTCTTACTGGTCATGCCCAGGTATCGCTGGATAGTAGAGTGAACCAGCATGCTGGTCATGACCTTGTAGGAGGTAACCGGCGCGCCCACCAACACGATCATGTATATGGCCAGTAGCTGTCGCCGGGTAGGTTGGAGACGGCTCAGGGGAAACAGGGTCGCGGCCCCTGCCAGCAGGAAAAGAAGCAGGAAGGGCCCGGAGGCAGGGACACCTGCCCCGAATCTCGGAGAAGCCCGGTAGAATGCATCCAGCCAGAACCCCAACACGCCGACGAGCAGCAGCAGGGCAATAGCGATGAGTACCACGGGCCTAGTGATGTCCCCGCGGGCCTGCTCTTCCCCGTGTTGGTCCTGGCTATCGGAGTGATCTGGCTTCACGTGTGCCGTCCGGGACTGCGACTCCTCAGCGCTCGCGGGACATCGAGAGACCGAATACGGCCGCGCACTCGGCTCTGCCGAGGAGTCAGTCCAGCGAGTGCGAACTCGCTCTGGTTCAGCGGCACGGCTCGCGTGACCTCATGTCCGCTCATCACGGCGCCCACTTGTAGAGCTTCGCCTCCTATCGTGTTACTGCCTCTGCGCGCGCTCGGGGAGACGCAGGGACCGTGAGGAGCAGTCGGTAGGGAAATCGAGCTCGAGGAAGTTGACTGGCGTGGTTCGCCGTGGTTCACGGATGGACGCCTGGAACACAGTGTGCGGGCAAAGATCGAGGGATGGCAGCCGACCGTGGATAGCGGCCGGGTGATGTTCGGGGCTTTTGACGGAGATAAGCTGGGTGGGCTTGCGATCTATTGGCCGCCTGACAGTTGGATGTTGTCGCGCGTGCCCCAGGCGAGCGCAGCCCACTGCTGGAGGTCGGAGTAGTCGTTCTCCCACGTTGTGTACATTGCGCCGCCTATGCCAGGGAGGCCCTCGCCGGCATTGAGCCATTCATCGATAATCCATTCCTCGTGGTCGTAGTATCCGGCGAGGATCTGCTCGTGGCCTCGTTCGGCGAACCATTGGAGGTTCTTGCCCTTCAGATGATTCGCCCAGTTCACGATTCCGATGTCGGGGGTGAGTCCCTCCCATGATCCAACCAGGGTGCCGTTGACGAGGTAGTAGCCGTCCCGCGCGTTGTGCATTGGGTCGAACATATCGGACCAGACCCAAACCCCCGCGTCGGGGTTGATGTCGCGGATGATCTGCGCGCACCGCCGCACATTGTCGGCGAGGAGCTGACCCGGCGTGAGGCCGCGATCCTGGCAGATCTTGTCCCGGTTGGCCACCCGGATTTCATCGTGCTGCATGAAGAAGGTAGATGGATGGAGCAGGTCGTTCACCTGTTCTGCCTGGTCCCGGAGGATGTCGTAGAGCTTCGGCTCGCTCAGGCAGCACATGACCTGCCACTGGTGGATGACGAGAGGATGGTAGTAGCTGACGCGGAGCCGCTCGCCGTCGGCGATTCGCGAGTCTGAGGTGAGCGAGATGATCGGCGGCTCGTGATAGGTCTCCCAGGGACGCAGGCGGGGGTCATGTATGGGCGTGAAGTCGCGCCCCTCTTGGTAGATCGTGCCGTCCTCGCTGCTCACTGAGACAGGGCAGCCGGGCCGACGAAGGACGTTCATGAGCCCGATTTCCTGGAGCTTCACGTCGTCCCACCAGATCTTGCCTCCCTTGCCACCCCAAGTGCCGATGTAGACACGCACTTCGTCCCAGTCGAGGCTGTTGAAGACGAGGTGGTACTGGGTCCAGTCCTGCGTCCGGCCGATGCTGAGAGTGCGGCTGCCAATAGAGCGCTCTTTTTCGGTGGGGGCGAGGACGGACATGTGCGCGCTGCTGGTGCGCTCGAAGCTCTCGGTCTTGACCCAAGCACTCAGATGGTATTGCCGGTACGGGCTGACTTTCACGGCGCGCATGAAGCGGCAGTGGCCGTGGACAGGATCGGCCTCGTCGATGTGCTCCATGCGGACGGAGGTCTGTCCGGAATGCATGACTCGGTGATCGGCGAACGTGCTCTGAGCGGGATAATCGTGCCAGTCCCATCCGGCAAAGCGATTGTCCTCCACCGATTCGAAGTCTCCGCCCGGCAGGGAGACCTGAGGGTTCGGTGCCAGCACCGCGGTGCCATCGCGCGCGATGAAGGGGGCATCTTTGACGGGCAGGCCTTCCGCCAGGTTGGGATCGCGCCCAAGGATGCTGCCCGAGTAGCCGATCGGCATCACCGCGGGGATCAACTCCAGGCCGTGCTGCTCGGCCTCACGTTGAAGTCGGAGCAGGGCCGCCTTGTAGGAGTCGGGGGCCGTGTCGAGGCGATACAGGCCGGAGTCCGAGAGAACGATGGCGTTGTAGCCGGCGGCCTGGGCGCGAGGGAGAAGATCGAGGGCAGCCGTCAGGTTCTCAGCCTGGCTCAGATCGCGCATGATGAAGAGCCAGCGGTGTTCCAGCTGCGGTTCGCTGGCGCCGGTGTATCCCGACGCGAGCAGCGAGAAGAACAGGCAACCCGCCAGACATACCAGCAGCCTTATGCTGATTCTCCTTTCACCAGGCAGACAACCTAGTCAGAGGACTCTGTGTCTGCAGGCTAAAGCCTGCGCTACCCGCGCCGGGTAGGGACAGGCTTCAGCCTGTCCACCGCGCCGCCAGGCCGAAGGGCATTGCGCGGGGACTCTGCTGCAGATCACTTCAACACGCAGCCGCCGCTATCCCCCGTCTCGCTTGTGTGGCTGCGTGCCTATTGTGCGGGCGGCGCGGGCATGCTTCTCCTCTGGCAGCGCGGGGGTGAGCGGTGAAGTCGGAGTCGTGGCGCGCTTCGAGAGCTGTCTGGCGGGGGTCAGGAGGGTATCACAGCCATGTGACCGGGGCGCCCGGTTGCCGGAGCGCGGCATTGGCCCACATAGTCTCGGTTCATGGACTGAAGGGAGAACCGTCTCGGGATTGGAAACCGGTAGGCACTGACGCTGGGGAGATATGACGATGACTTCCAGAGAACGCGTTGGCCTTGCACTCGACCACAAGGAGGCCGATTGCGTGCCTCTCGACCTGGGAGGAAGTGTGGTCTCAGGCATGCACGTGGATAGCCTCTACCGCCTTCGCCAGGGGCTGGGGCTCGACGAACCCGGGACTCCCGTGAAGCTGATCGAGCCATATCAGATGCTTGGCGAGATAGGCCCAGACCTGATAGAGGCGCTCGGCGTAGACGTCGTTCCGCTGACCGGGACAAGGACGCTCTTCGGATTCGAGAGCCAAGGCTGGAAGCCATGGACCACTTTTCAGGGGACGCCCGTGCTCGTGCCGGAGGGCTTCAACACTGTCCCCGAGCCCAACGGTGATGTGCTGATGTATCCGGAGGGGGACAGGTCAGCGCCCGCAAGTGGACGGATGCCGGACGGCGGCTACTACTTCGACGCCATAATCCGGCAGCCGCCCCTGGACGAGGGCGAGCTCAACGTCGAGGATAATCTGGAGGAGTTCGGTCCGATTATCGATGCCGAGCTCGAGCATTTCCGCCAGGGCGCGGAGAACCTGCACTCGCGGACCGACAAGGCCATCCTCGCCAACTTTGGAGGGACCGGCTTTGGCGACATCGCCCACATTCCCGCTCCGGGACTCAAGCACCCCCGCGGCATCCGCGACGTCGAGGAATGGTACGTCAGCACCGTCACGCGTCCGGACTACGTCTACAAGGTCTTCGAGCGACAGTGCGAGATCGGACTGGCCAATCTGGAGAAGATCCACGGCGTCGTCGGCGACCGCATCACCGCCGTGTTCGTGACCGGCACCGACTTCGGCACACAGCAGGGGCCGTTCGTGTCCCCGCAGACCTACCGCGATCTGTACAAGCCTTTCCACCGGGCCGTCAACGAGTGGGTCCATCGCAACACAACCTGGAAGACCTTCATACACACCTGCGGTTCGGTGCGTGCGCTCCTCCCAGACTTCATCGAGGCCGGATTCGACATCCTGAATCCCGTTCAGATCTCCGCGGCTGACATGGATCCGGCTGAGCTCAAGCGAGACTTCGGCGACAGCATTACGTTCTGGGGCGGAGGGATAGACACGCAGCGAACGCTGCCGTTCGGCTCGGCGGAGGAGGTGGGCCGGCAAGTCAGCGAGACCGTGTCGGTGCTGGCGACGAACGGCGGATTCGTGTTCGGCTCCGTCCACAACATTAAGGCCGCGGCGACCACCGAGAACCTGCTGGCGCTGTTCGAGGCGTTCGCGCGGGAGAGAGAATGACGCGCGGCGCGGCGCTGAGGAGAAGGGGGTCGCGTCGGCGCGCTCGGGGTGGAGTGAGGCAGCGCTGGTCGGGCAGGTCGCGGGGTCGCTGCGTCGAAGATGCCGCGACATGAGCGAGGGAAATGAGAGAAGTGAAGAGGTGAGGGAGCTGGGCGGGGTGGTGGAGGATGTGCGCCACCACAGTGAGGATGATGGGTGGACGGTGGCGCGGGTGAGGGTCGGGGAGGGGTTCAGCGGGGCCGGGGAGGTGGTGAGGGTCGTGGGGAACCTGGCGGAGCCGCGAGCGGGGATGGAGGTCAGGCTGTGGGGGGAGTGGGTGACGCACGCGAAGTATGGGGAACAGTTCAAGTTCACTCGGTATGAGGTGCAACTCCCGATGACCCCGGACCAGATCAAGCGTTTTCTGGCCTCGGGCGCGATCAAGGGGATCGGGAAGAAGCGGGCGGAGGCGATAGTCGGGCGGTTCGGGGGGGAGACACTGCGAGTCTTCGACGAGGAGCCGGAGCGGCTGGCGGAGATCAGGGGGATCAGCAAGAAGAAGGCGCGGGAGTTCGGGGAGGAGTGGAAGAGACAGCGGGAGGGGGACAAGAACGAGGTGCTGGTGCGGCTGCAGGGGATGGGGATCACGGCGGCGCAGGCGATACGGATACACCGGCACTATGGGGACGAGTCGGTGCCGGTGGTGGAGGACAACCCGTATCAGCTGGCGATGGAGGTGGAGGGGATCGGGTTCAAGACCGCGGATCGGATTGCGCGGAGCATCGGGATCCCGATCAGCTCGCCGTACCGGCTGCAGGCGGGGCTGACGTATGTGTTGCAGGAGGCGGCGCAGCAGGGGAATTGCTTCTTGCCGCGAGAGCGCCTGCTGGAGCAGGCGGCGCGGGCGCTGGAGTGTGAGGACGAAGAGTCGCTGGTGAGCGCGTACGATGGGCTGGTGGCCCGGGGGTGGGCGAAGGTGGAGGAGGAGGTGGAGATTCGGTTCGTGCCCGGGCAGCCGAGCGAGGGGACGGCGACGGCGGTGTATCTGCCGCGGCTGTGGCGGGCGGAGCAAGAGGTGGCGCGGCACCTGCGGAGGGTCCAGGCGGGGGGGGCGGGGTCGCGGGTAAGCGCGGAGTCGCTGGAGGAGTGGCTGGGCGGTGAGCGGCAGGTGGGGGAGACGACGCTGTCGGAGCAGCAGGCGGAGGCGGTGCGACTGGTCCTCACCGAGAAGGTGGTGGTGCTGACGGGGGGGCCGGGGGTGGGGCTGCGGGCTGTGATCGGCTCGGGCGCGGTGGCGGTGGCGGGGCTGGAGGGGGAGGTGCGGCGGGCGCGCGTCTGGACTCCGGTCGCGGTTCCGTTGT
>JAUVSA010000126.1 GCA_030597345.1 Bacillota bacterium | reverse complement strand
TTCGTCGGCAATCTGATGACAGTGATGCGCAATGCCCTGAAGCTCGTGGCGAAGACGGGAGAGACGCCAGAGGACTGGCCGGCATTGGTAGAGGCGGGGAAGCTCCTCGACGAACTCAAGCGCGCCGAGAAGGGCCACAAGCAAGACGACTCGTGACGCCTGGACCTGTCCCGCACCGCCACCGAATCGCTCCCCTGTTCTCCCCCGACCTGCCGCCCGACCCCACCGCTCCCGCGCCCTTCCCGGTGGCACGCGTTCCCAACCTGTGCCAGAGCCCCGGGTACCGCAGGCTTCAGCCTGCATAGGGAGCCCTGGGTACCGCAGGCTTCAGCCTGCATAGGCGCCGCAGGCGCCTCCTGTAGGGCGGGGGCTCTGCACCTCGCCAGGCGTCATTCTGAGCAAAGCGAAGAATCTGTTCCGGTCTCGCGAAGCTGTCAGCGCAACTGTGAGACAGCCACAGCAGTGTCCTAGCACTCTGGCGAGCGCATGAGTCCTTGGATACTACGGGGTCATCCGTTGATGACCCGCTGGATCACCCGTTGGATCTCCCGCTGGATCACCCGTTGATGATCTGCTCCGCCTCCTCCCGGTACGCATCCATCACATACGAAATGCCCGAGATCTTCGCCGCCTCCTCGGTAAGAGCCATCACATCGTCCCGGCTCATCGCCGACACTCGATACCGTCTGCTCCCGGCCATGAGCTGCTGCAGCCCGACCTTGAGCCTGTCCACAAACGTGTAGATGCCGATCGCCCCCAGCGGCATCTCCTTCACCGTGTCCCTCCCGTACTTCTCGACGAGTTCCTCGTAGCAGACGAAGATCTCCTCCACCCGGTTGCCGAACTGTGAAATGGTCCTCGGCAGCGCATCGTCCCCCTGCTGCAGCCAGAGCCCGATGTTCTTGCCCACCATACCCGGGATCATCAGCGCCCGGCCCATGCACACCGCCTTCGTGTAAGGCGCTCCCATCGCAAGCACCTTGAAGACGTGGTCCTCCGTCGAGAATCCCCCGCCTATCGCTATGTCCGGAACTCTCGCCCCCTTCGCTGCCAGCTTCGCGCACAGCTCGTTAGTCATGCACTGCAGGTAGAACGTCGGCACCCCCCACTCCACCATCATCCGCCACGGGCTCATCCCCGTCCCCCCCGGCGCACCGTCGATCGTCAGCAGATCGATCTTCGCCTCCGACGACCACTTGATGGCCATCGCCAGCTCTCGCATCGGGTAAGCGCCCGTCTTCAGCGTTACTCGCTTTGCCCCCAGACTTCGTACTCGCTCCACCTCCTTCATGAATCCCTCTTCATCGACGAACCCGAGCCGGGAATGCCGCTCGAACTGCTTCAGCGCGCCATCCTTGAAGGCCGCCCGGCTGGACTCCAGCGATGGATCCGGAGTCACCAGATACCCCCGCTTCTGAAGCTCCAGCGCCTCCTCCAGAGAGTCGATCTTGATCTCTCCGCCGATACACTTGGCCCCCTGTCCCCACTTCAGCTCCACCGTCTCCACGCCCAGCTTGCCTACCACATACTCGGCCACCCCGAAGCGCGTATCCTCCACGTTCAACTGCACCACCATATCGCCGTAGCCTTCGTGCCATTTCTTGTACGTTTCGACTCGGCGGCGCATGTCGGGCGCCTCTGCCACCTTCCCGTCGCTGTCGAGTTCCAGCTCCGGATCAATCCCGCACACGTTCTCCCCACAGACCAGCGTGATGCCCGAAATCGCCGCCCCCGCCGCAAAGTCCTCCCAGTTGCGCCGCGCTATCTCCGTCGAGCCAAGTGCCCCCGTGAAAAGCGGAACCTTCATCTTCACCTTGTTCTCGACCCCATACTCGACCTCGGTGTCCACCAGCGGAAACAACGTATTATCGGGGGTCCCCTCCGCCCCTCCCGGCAGCCCCTCCGCTCCCAGCGCATAGCCCATGATGTTCAAGTGCGAGTAGTCGATGGGGTAGTCCTTGTCCGCGCCTGCCGTGAGCGTCCCGAACGGACCTGGGTAGATAACCTCCCGGCCCCGGAAAGAGCTCTTGAACACCTCACAGTTGCCGCGGCAGCCGTCGATGCACCGCGTGCACAGCCCGGACCCCGGAACGACACTGCGAGAGCGGTTCGACGTCTGACTCACATCATTCGCATTCGGACGTTGCAGGTTCACGGCATTCGCTCCTTTTCACTTGTGTTTCTCACCACCGCCCGACTCCGCCTGCCCCTGCCCTCACCCCATACGGGCCCTCTGTCGAAGCCTCCCCAGTACAATGGGACGTGACCAGACGGGCCACTAGCACGCGCATTCGTCGCGCTCCTCGCGTGGGCCGTCAGGCTGCGCGAGGCCACAGACCCCAGAGCCTGCTTCAGGAAGATCAGCGGAGGGCTAGCGGTCGGCAGTCGGCTACCGGCTAGGGTCTGCCTAGCAACTTCCCCCAATCATACCCACGATCCACGAAAGAAGCAATACCGCGGCCCCGATTCTTGCCGCCAAGTCCGGAAATGACCCCTCTAAGCGGTGTCTTGCAGTGGAACCGACGCTTCCTTGCCGCCCGCACCATCAGGTACCGCCCCGCGGCCCTTCAGCCCAGCTCGGCAGAGCCCGGCCGCTCTCCCGCCCGCGGGTGCGCCTGCTGGTATACCTCCCGAAGATGACTTCGCGTCACATGGGTGTATATCTGCGTGCTGCTCAGGCTGGCGTGGCCGGACGCTCGTGACGGCCGAGGGGAGAAGGCAAGGAATCTGTAATTGTCCTTGTCTTCCTGGCCATATCACCACGGGTTGCTGACAGACTCGGGAAGCGGTCCCCTTAGGTCGATGTACCCGCGAAAAAGGGCGATGTCGGACTCGATCTTGCCCCTCAGCTCCGTGCGCGGATAGCGACGTAGAATATCCTCGTGCCGAGCGATGAACGCGCGGGCGCACGCAACGTCGCGAACCATGAAGACCGCCGGGCCTCCGCCCCCGAACATCAGGTCCTCCTTCACTAGCGCGTAGGCGACTTCATCGGCCTGGTCGTGATTGGGGTACACGCGGAGGAAAAAGCGTAGCGCTCGCATGTCGTAGTGCCAGAAGGACTCACCCTCGGAAACACCGGCGTAATAGCCGTAGCTGTCATGCAGCCACGCCATGATCTTCTTGCCGTACACCCCTTCGGGGAACATGCCGGCTGGCATCAGGTCGTGCAGGTTGGTCAGCGCCCTCAGAGCGCAGTCCGCGATCATTAGTACGACATCCGGGTCGCGGGGGTCCTCCGGGTGGTAGAAGCGCGCTGCCTTGTACTCGCGGAAGGCCCACGCCCACTTACCATCCCGATACAGGTTGGCTGCATGCTGAACGTGCCGCTGCCAGCTGGAGCTGAAGGGCCCGCCCGGCGTTGCGCCGCTGTCCGGTGGCGAGCAGCGGATCCCCAATCTCGCGAGGCCCTGAGGTCGTTCCTCGCTCGGGTCAACCAAGCCGCCAGCGCCCGCCGAGCTGAAGCAGGCGCAAAGCGCCAGGCATGTTAGCACTAACGTCTCCGACCACCTACAGCTCTTCATAAGGTCCTACCTCCTCACGTGGGCGCGCTCCTGGCCCCCTTTGTATTGCATTCTTCGATACCTATCGCTAGCTACTCAGCCCGCGGGTGCGCTTGGTCGTACACCTCCCGCAGGCGCCGGCGGGTAACGTGGGTATAGATCTGGGTGCTGCTCAGGCTCGCATGGCCCAGCAGCTCCTGCACCGCGCGCAGGTCAGCCCCCGCCTCCAGCAGATGCGTCGCAAACGTGTGCCGCAGCGCATGGGGACCGATGTTGTGCTGCGCACACGCCCGCAAAACGTGCCTCTGCACCGCCCGCCGCGCCCCCCGGTCGCTCAGCCGCCCCCCTCGCACATTCAGGAACAGCCGCTCCTCTTCTGCCTCCTCCTTCCGCCTCGCCAGCAGTCGCGGCCTTCCTTCCTCCAGATAGCGCTCGATAGCCCCTTGTGCCGGCCGTCCCAGCACCACCAGCCGTTCCCGGCCTCCCTTTCCCATCACCCGCACCTCCGAAGCCCCCTCGCACTGCGCCGCCGTCAGGCTCACCAGCTCGCTCACCCGAAGCCCGGTCGAGTACAGTGTCTCCAGCAGCGCCCGGTCTCTCAGCCCCAGCGGCGTGCTCCCATCCGGGGCCGCCAGCAGCTTCTCCACCTCCTCCGGGTACAGGAACCGCGGCAGCCGCCGTCGCTGTCTCGGCGCGCGGATGCCTATAGTGGGATCACTCGATAGCTTGCCCCGTGCCTTCCCATAGCGATAGAGCGCCCGCAGCGCAGAGAGCTTCCGCGCAATGGACGTCCTCGCGTAGTCCCTCTCGTGCAGATCAGCCAGAAACCGCCGCACGTGCGCCGGCTTCACCTCCACCCATGATCGCGCCAGCCGCCGCTCCCGCACGAACTGCATACACTGCTGCAGGTCCTTCCCATACCCCGTCACCGTCCGCGCCGCCGCGCCGCGCGCCTCTCTCATCTCCGTCAGCAGCTCGTCAATCAGCCTGTCCATCAATCGTGCCTCATCCCCTACAATCGCGCCTCATCGCCTACAATCACGCCTCATCCCCAACAATCCCTCCTCCTCCCGAACAATGCTACCACATTCTCTACTGGCGCCACATTCTCTGCTCGCGCCAGATTCTTAATTCGCGCCTTCACACGGCAGTTCCCGCCACCCAGGCGGCGAACTAAGTTGCAGCCTTCTCCGAGGTGTCACGCCGTGCGTCGCATGGAGATCACCGAGTCTGTCTTGATCGTGCTCGCTCTGGCGAGCCTCTGGCTGTTCGCGCTCCCGCAGCGCGCCCTCTGGCACAACCTCGTCTGGCTCGTCATGCTGGCAGCCATGGTATGGATCGCGGTGCGGCGTCTGCGGCGCATTAGCGCTGCTACCGACGAGGCCAAGCGCATCCGCGACGAGGCGGAGCGCGGCGGTCGCCCGCCTTCCATCACCCCGTAGGCCCGGGGCCGACCTGGTTTTCTCCCTCAGCCTTGACAACTGGCCAGCACACGCCTACACTCCCTGTCATGCTTTTCATGTATATACGATATGTTGGATGGGTATCACTCTTCGCGTGAAAGGGTGAGGACATGAGCGGACAACGGGAAAAGCTATCCCTGGGCGACCTTTTCTACGGAGCGGTCACCATGGGCGAGCGCGGCCAGGTGGTCATCCCCGCGGAGGCCCGGAAAAAGCACGGCCTCCGGCGCGGAGACAAGCTGCTGGTCTTCCGTCACCCACATGTCCGCGGCATGGTCCTGGCCCGCCTCGACGACCTCCAGGCCCTTGGCGATGAGCTCCAGCAGTGGCGAGACTTTGTCTCCGGCATGGCAGAAAGCGTGGATTCAGACTCAGACGACTGAATATGAGGACCACACGGAGGAGCAGAATGCGGCTACGTTTGGCGCTCGCGCTGTTGCTGGCGACAACCGCAATGACAGGATGCACCCGCCTCGGGAATCGTGGCGAGGGCGACTCCCAGGAGCCGACCGTGACCGCGGTGCCCGTGGAAGTGGCGGAGGCCGAAGTGGCCACTATGGCCGACCAGCTGACTGTCACCGGCACCATCCGCGCCCGACACGAGGCCGACGTCTCCGCCCAGACATCTGCCCGCGTCCTTGAGGTGCGTGTTCGCGAAGGTGACTTGGTCAAGAAGGGCGACGTCCTCATCACCCTCGACCAGACCCAAGCCCAGGCCCAAGTGAACCAAGCGCGGGCGGGGGCAGATGCCGCACGCGCCCGCCTGGACGCCGCGCGAAAGCGACTCATCATCCTCGAAGAGGGTGCCCGCCCCGAGGAAAGAGCCATCGCCCGCAGCCAGCTCGAACGGGCCGAGTCCACACTTCGCACCGCCCAAGCCGACCACCAGCGCCTGCGCGGCCTCTTCGAACAGGGCGCCGTCTCTCGACAGCAGCTCGACGCCGCCCAGATGGCCTACGACTCCGCCCGCACCGACCGCGACTCCGCCCGCGAGTCCCTGGATCTCATCGAGAAGGGCGCCCGCCCCGAGGAGATCCAGGCCGCCCGCAAGGAAGGCGAGGCCGCCGCCGCTCTCCTCGCCCAAGCCGAGGCCGCTCTCGCCGCCGCCGAGGAGATGCTCACCTACACCGTCATCCGCTCCCCCCTCACCGGCGTCGTCTATCAGCGCGGCATCGATCCCGGCGAGATCACCAACACCATGGGAGGCGCTCCCCTCCTGCGCCTCGCCGACCTCTCCTCTGTCTACTACGAGGCCACCGTCCGCGAGCGCGCAGCCCTGCGCGTCCGGCCCGGCCAGCGTGTCGAGGTCACGCTGCAGGGGAACGGCGATCGCACAGGCGCCGGCCGAGTCGAGCGGCCCATCCCCGTCGCCGACCCCGCCCGCCGCGACTTCCTCCTCCGCATCAGCA
>JAUVSA010000061.1 GCA_030597345.1 Bacillota bacterium | reverse complement strand
TCTGGAGCTCCTTGATGAGGATCTTGAAAGACTCGGGTATACCCGGCTCCGAAATCGCTTCCCCCTTCACGATAGCCTCATACGTCTTGACCCGGCCCAGCACATCGTCCGACTTGAGGGTCAGGATCTCCTGGAGCGTCTGCGCGGCACCGGACGCCTCCAGCGCCCATACCTCCATCTCACCGAAGCGCTGCCCACCGAACTGAGCCTTGTCGCCCAGCGGCTGCTGGGTTACCAGCGAGTACGGCCCGGTCGCGCGCGCATGGATCTTGTCATCCACCAGGTGGATGAGCTTCATCGTGTAGATCTCGGCCGTCGCCGTCTCATTGTTGAAGGGCTGCCCAGTACGCCCATCGTAGAGCCAGTACTTTCCGGACTCCGGGTCGAAGCCTACTCTCCGCTCCACCCGCTTGGCGATGCGGTCCACCAGGTAGCTCGCGCGTGCCTCCGCCCCCCGTACCTTCTCCCATTCCTCCGGATCGACCGCGGTCCACTCCGCCGCGCGCTCCACCTCCGCGGGGTCGGCCCCGTTGAGCCAGCGCGCCAGAGCAGCTCTGAGAGATTCGTAGTCAGCCCCCTCCTCGTACCAGTCATCCGACAGGCGCATCTCCTCCACCACGTAGTTCCGCAGGCCGCGCGCGCGGAGCCGGTCTGCCGCAATACCGAAGTACTCAAGAATCTCGTTCTCGGTCGCCCCCTCGAAGATCGGGTTCTCGAAGTGGATCCCCAGCTCTTGCGCGACCACGCCGAGGTGGGTCTCGAAGATCTGACCGACGTTCATCCGGGAGGGAACCCCCAGCGGGTTCAGCACAATGTCCACCGGCGTCCCGTCCGGCAGGAAGGGCATGTCCTCCTGAGGCAGGATCTTCGCTACCACCCCCTTGTTGCCGTGCCGCCCCGCCAGCTTGTCTCCCTCCATGACCTCGCGCCTCTGCGCCACATGGACCCGCACCAGCTGGTTCACGCCCGGCAGCAGATCATCGCCAGGCTCCCGTTTCAACTCACCCCCACATCGGTCGCAGTAGTGTCTGTGCTGGTTCTTGCCGACTTGGTACCGTGTCTCACACTTCTGGCAGCGGTACTTCACCCGGGAGAAGCGCTTGATGTCCACGACCTTGCCCTTCTCGCCGTGGGGCACCCGGAGCGAAGTATCTCGCATCTCGGCCGCCTTCTCCCCGAAGATTGCCCGCACCAGCTTCTCCTCAGAGGTGAGTTCCTCCTGGCCCTTCGGCGCCACCTTGCCCACCAGGATGTCCTCTGCCTGCACCAGCGCACCTACGCGGACGACCCCGTCCTCGTCCAGGTCTTTGAGCGCCTCGTCGCCTACGTTGGGGATGGCCCGCGTGATCTCCTCCGGTCCCACCTTGGTCTCTCGGGCTTCGATCTCGTACTTCTCAATGTGGATCGAGGTGAAGATGTCCTCGCGGACCATCCGCTCGCTGAGGATGATGGCATCTTCGTAGTTGAATCCCTCCCAGGGCATGAAGGCGACCAGAGTGTTCCGACCCAGCGCCAGTTCGCCACCATCCGTGCACGGTCCATCGGCCAGGACCTGTCCTTCAGCCACAAACTCTCCCTTGGACACGATGGCATGCTGGTTGATACAGGTCGCCTGGTTGGATCGAACGAACTTCTCGAGTATATAGTCGTCTACAGTCCCGTCGGCCCGCTTCACCTCGATGTTCTTCGCCGTCACCGAGGTCACCATACCGTCGGCGCGTGCCAGGGCTGCTGCCCCCGAGTCCCGGGCTGCCCGCCCCTCGACACCGGTCTTGACGTAGGGCGCCTCCGCCCGCAGCAGGGGTACCGCCTGACGCTGCATGTTCGAGCCCATCAAGGCCCGGTTCGCGTCGTCATTCTCGAGGAAGGGAATCAGCGAAGTGGCAACCGACACGATCTGCTTTGGCGACAGATCCACAAAGTCTATCTCCTTGGGCGAGACGGCCGGATAGGTGTCTCGATAGCGAACGCTCACGCTCTCGTCGATGAAGCGTCCTTTCTCGTCCACCGGCACGGAGGCGGGCGCAATACGGTAGCCTTCTTCCTCGTCCGCGGTGAGATAGATGACCTCGTCGGTGATGACTCCGTTCTTCACTCTCCGATAGGGGGTCTCGATGAATCCGTACTCATCGAGGCGCGCATAGATAGCGAGCGAGCCGATCAGGCCGATGTTCGGGCCTTCGGGGGTTTCGATGGGACATATCCGGCCGTAGTGCGAATGGTGGACGTCCCGCACCTCCAGCTTCGCGCTCTGCCGACTGAGGCCGCCGGGGCCGAGCGCGCTGAGCCGCCGTTTGTGCGTCAGCTCTGCAAGCGGATTGGTCTCGTCCATGAACTGGCTGAGCTGGCTGGATCCGAAGAAGCTCTTGATGGCGGCGGAGATAGGCTTCGTGCTGATGATGGCCTGTGGCGTCACTTGCTCCGGATCGAGGCTCGTCATCCGTTCCCGCGCGATCCGCTCCATCCGCAGGAAGCCGATTCGGAACTGGTTCTGCAGCAGCTCGCCCACACACCTCACGCGCTTGTTCATGAGATGGTCGATCTCGTCTATGCCCGCGGTCTCATCGCCATCGCTGAGGCGCATGAGATAGCGCAGAATAGCGATCAGGTCTTCCTTGGTCAGAGTCCTTATTCTCTCCGGCAGGTCGAGGCCGAGCTTCTTGTTGAGCTTGTAGCGACCGACGCGAGCCAGATCATAGCGTCGATTGTCCGCGAATAGCCCGGACAGCCGCTTCCGCGCGATCTCGGGAGTGACGGGATCTCCTGGCCTCTCTCGGCGATAGATGTCGATCAGCGCCTCGTCCTCGTTGCGAGTCTGATCCCGCTCCATCGTCTGATCGATCAGGGGGGGCACGAGGGCCAGCTGCAGCTTCTTCGGCTTCAGCTCTACGACGCGGGCTGCGGTCTCCTCGTCGAGCCGTTCGCCGGCCTCCACGATCACCTCTCCAGTCGCGCGATCGCTCACGCGGTCCCAGACTCGTTGACCCACCAGTGCCTCGGCAGTGAGCTTGCGGGGCTTCTCGGGCGTGCCGAAGATATGAACCAGGTCCCCATCAGTGGAGCACTTGGCTTTCTCGCTGCCTGGCGCGAGATTGATGGAGTTCAGCGCCCGCAGCAGAGCGGTCACCGGAAACTTGTGCGCCTGGCCGATCTTGACCGATACGAGGTCGTTCGCGTCGGTATCGATGTCGAGCCACGCGCCTTCACTGGGGATGACCTGAGCGCTGTACAGGATGCGGCCGCTGAAGTCTATCGAGTCTCGGAAGTAAACGCCAGGCGATCGGGCGAGCTGGCTGACGACGCAGCGCTCGGCGCCGTTGATTAGGAAGGTGCCATTCTCGGTCATGATGGGGAGCTCGCCGAGATACACCTCGGACTCCTTGATCTCGCCGGTGCGTCGGTGGTGGAGCCAGACGCGCGCCTTCAGCGGGGCCTCGAAGGTGGCGTCGCGGTCGTGGCACTCGCGCAAGTCGTACTTGGGCTCGCCCAGGTAATACTTGGGCTCGTCGTCCTGGGGGTCACAGAATGAGAGGGCAAGATTGCCGGTGAAATCCTGGATCGGGGAGAAGTTCCTGAAGAGCTCCAACAGCCCTTGTTCGCGGAACCACCGCTAGGAGTTGATCTGAATCTCGATGAGGTCTGGAAGTTCGGCCTCGACGCGGGCGTGATGCGGGATTCGACCCTTAACACGGACAGTTTGCATACCTGTGTGACTCCCCCTGGCCGGGGCGTTCTCCGGCCGGACGCGAGTAGTAGCCGGCCTCGCTCCACGGCGCGGTGGCCGCGGTGGCGGAAACCGGCTCTCTTGTCAAGAGCTAGGTGAAAGGATTACATAGATGGCGAAGCGGTTCTGGCACCTGTCCCCGGAGACCAGCTATACCCCCGAATCTGGTCCGCACGAACTTATATGGTATAGGATGAGGATATACTTGTCAAGGTGCCTGCGGCACTTTTCTGGAAACGCGCAGATTGATGTTTATCCCCTGGTGCAACTCAAGTGTATGGGGCCACGGGCCAAACGAGAGTTGCGCAAGGAGCTGCGCTTTCTGTGGGTGAAGGCGAGCAGGAAGCGGTAGGTGGCAAACTCGCGGCATGTCGCCGCCTTTGAGTTATCTTGAGATGATTCGACAGGTCAAGAATCCCTATGATCTGCGGCTGCGTCTGGTCTCCTCCGCCCGCCGCATCGGCGTCAAGCCCACCGCCCGGCTGTTCGGCACCAGCCCCCAGACGGTCTGCCTCTGGGTGCGCCGCTTCGCTGCCGAGAGCCGCAAGGGCCTGGCCAGCCGCTCCCATGGTCCCCAAATCATGCCCCCCCCCGCACTCCCGCTCGCCTGGAAGCTCGCGTCGTGCGCCTGCGCAAGCAGACCGGCTTCGCGCCAAGCGGCTCAAGGTCGAGTTCGAGCTGCCGGTCAGCGAAGGCGCCGTCGCCCGCATCCTACGCCATCGACTTGGATGGAGGCGGCATCCCGGAGAGTCGCAAACGGCGGAGGCGCGCGTTAGAGTCGCTGTTCTTCTTTCCACCGGGCGACGAAGTCGAGGACGCCTTGCTGCCACGGCGGGGGTTCCAGGCCAAATGTCTGCTGGAGCTTGGTGGTGTCGAAGATGCTGTTCGCGGGCCGCGGGGCGGGCCTGGGGAACTCGGAGGTAGGAACCGGTTCTATGTCGGGACTGAGACCGGCGGCCCGCAGGACGGCGGCGGCGAGTTCGTGCCAACTGCAGGAGCCGGAGTTGACGGCGTGATAGACGCCGTATGCGGGACGCTCGATGATCTTCGCCAGTATGCTGGACAGGTGACGGGTGTAGGTGGGGCAGCCGAACTGGTCGTCCACGACGCGCAGGGGCTTGCTCTTAAGGCGGAGGTTCAGCATCGTGCGCGGGAAGCTCTTCCCGTGGATGCCGTAGAGCCAGGCGGTGCGGACTATGTAGTGCTGCGCCAGGGTCTCCTGCACTGCCTCCTCACCGGCCAGCTTTGAGGCCCCGTAGACGCTCGCGGGGTTGGGAGGGTCGTCCTCGACGTACGGTCCCGGCTTGGCGCCGTCGAACACGTAGTCGGTGCTGATGTGGAGGAGTGGGGCACCTATGTCGGCCGCCGCCTCTGCGATGTTTCGGGTACCGTCGCGATTGACACGGAATGCCTGCTCGCGCTCGGCTTCGGCCTGATCGACCGCGGTGTAAGCGGCGCAGTTGATGATGACGGTGGGGCGATGCTCCCTTGCGAATGTCAGGGTAGATGGACCGTCGGTGATGTCGAACTCCTGGATGTCGGCGGGGATAACCTCGTGACCGGCGTCCTTCAGCACGGCGCAGAGATCGGTGCCCAGCATGCCGCGCGCGCCGGTAACCAGTACGCGTCTGTGAGTGCTCATGTGGTCATATAGACCTGGTCGAATTTGGAGAACAGCTTGTCATCACATCGTAGGATCTCCATGAGGCAGCCGCACCGCCCGGGTATTCCCTTCAGGCTCTTTGCTCCGACACCTTCGATCATGCGTTGCTCCCGCTGTTGTCAATCAGGAGGCATTCTAGCAAGGAGGCCAGAGCCGGTCAATTGCGGTCGAGGAGGGGTGAGAGGGGTAGGACGGAGCGCGCTGGCAGCGAACCTATCAGTGGGTTGGCCGGATGCGAGGGGGAGACTGCCTGCGGGTGGCTGGAGGCATGGTATGCGGATTCTGGTAACGGGCGGAGCGGGATTCATCGGGTCGAACTACTGTCGGTTCGTGCTGCGGGAGCACCCGGAGGATGAGGTAGTCAACTTCGACAAGCTGACGTATGCGGGGAATCTGGAGAATCTGAGGGAGGTGGAGGGAGACGGGCGGTACTCCTTCGTGCGGGGGGACATCTGCGATGAGAAGGTGGTAGAGGGGGTGATGGGTGAGGTTGATACGGTGGTGAACTTTGCGGCGGAGACTCACGTCGATCGGAGCATTCAACATGCGGGGGCTTTCGTAGACACAGACATCAAGGGGTTGTACGTTCTGCTGGGGGCCGCCCGGAAGCATGACATAGGCCGATTCGTGCATGTGTCGACCGATGAGGTGTACGGGAGCATCGAGTCGGGGTCGTTCAAGGAGGAGGATGCGCCCAGTCCGTCGAGCCCATACGCCGCGAGCAAGGCCGGAGCGGAGCTGATGGCGAAGGCGTACGAGCGGACCTTCGGATACCAGATCCTGATCACGCGGGGAGCGAATACGTATGGTCCGTATCAGTACCCGGAGAAGGTTGTGTCGTTGTTTGCGACAAACGCGCTGGATGATATTGAGCTGCCGCTGTACGGGGATGGGATGAACGTGCGGGACTGGCTGTACGTGGATGACCACTGTGCCGGGATAGATGTGGTGCTTCGGGAGGGGGTGTTGGGGGAGGCATACAATGTGGGCTCGGACCAGGAGCGGACGAATCTGGAGCTCACCCGGGAGATTCTGAAGCTGGTGGGCAAGGGGGAGGAGCTGATCAAGTACGTGAAGGACCGTCCGGGGCACGACCGGCGGTACTCGATCGACGGCTCCAAGCTGCGCGCTCTCGGGTGGCAGCCCAGGGTTGGATTTGAGGAGGGTATGAAGCGCACCGTGGGGTGGTACCGTGAGAACGAGGCATGGTGGCGGAGGCTGAAGGACGGCAGCTACCGGCAGTACTACGAAGAGATGTACGCGAACCGGTGACCGGGGGCGGCTTCGACAGGTTGGCGCATGTCACCCGTACTGCCGAATGAGGTCACGGCCGTGCACGTGGCTTTCCTCGAACCGCACTAACGCGTGGCGCGCGGCATTCGTCGGGTGCTGGAACTGGGTAATGAGTTGGTGCGCCGCGGGCACCAAGTCACGTACCTCCTTCCTTCGAGCGAACCCCTTGCATGTGACTGGATGGAGTGTCTGGGCCGCATCGCCGCTGGGAAACCCATAGTCGCTTCCATCCGGCCGAGGATTCTTGAATGTTCGTTTCAGGGCTTCCACGACAATAGCCGTCGTCAGCGTCACGTCGAGCGCGAGCTTGAGTTCCGGCAGACGCTCCGGCGGTTGCTGGGCGTCCTCACTCCAGGCCGCGCCCACGCACAGCAATGACAGTATCAGCGCAATCCCGACCGCCCTCACGGTCCGTTCCTCGGCTTCGGCCGCGCCTCCACCCGAATCGTGCCCACTTCGGCCCAGCCCTCATACTGTCCCTGATATACCGGCCCCAACCCAACGACGACTCTGCAGGCGCCGGGAGGCGTGTTCGTAGGAATAATGAGCGACCCGCGCTGCTCGTACACTGTCCCCTCCGGGGAGGGACCCAGATCGCGCGAGCCGCAAAGGAGTGGGAATGCCTGCACGAAGTGACCCTTGCGAGAAAGGGTCCGCTTGTAGAAGTCCGGCGATACCGTCTCGGGCGCCAGTCCGATGCCGAACTGCAGAGGGTTCGAGATCGGCCCGCTCAGCCGCCACTCGGCCCGGAACTCCACTACCTCTCCCGTCTCAACCTCTGTCCGATCCCACTCGAACGCGACCAGCTCAAGGCCCTCGGGAAAGCCTGCAAGCGCTGGCCCATCCATTTGCTCGCGGGTAAGGCGGGGCGGTCTCTCGCGCAGGGCCACCAGGTCTTCACTGAGGCCCACGAAGTAGGGGGGCCCAGGTAACTCCCACTGCCCCTGCGCAGCGAGAGTGCGCACGAACGGCCACGGCCCGTGCAGAACATACACCGGTCTGCTTCCTCTCAGGCGCTGCGCGAGCCGGTAGGCGAAGTGAGCCGTTCGGTCCCACTGCATCTCAGGTGGATCGCGCGGCCCCGCCTCCCGCAGCGCGACCGGCGTTTCCTCCCATGCCTGGCGCACCGCCTCCCGCACCTGCGCATCCTCGATCAGATCGAGATACCAGTTGGTCCGCAGCGGCACCACGCGCACGAGCGTAACATCCTGACGCATCTCCTCCACGCTCTGGAGATACATCGTGGCGAAGCTCGGCACGTCGTTGTCGGAGACGAAGACCGCGTTTGGCTCTAGCTGTGACAGCATCGCCACCCACCGGTCCCGATGCTGCCAGAGATCGCTGAGGTCGGAGCGCTCCCAGTTCACCCTCAGCAGGGTGCCGCATATCACGACACCCACCAGCGCGACCGTCCCCCACTGCGCGACGGACGACGAGAACCGCCGCCCCAGGCAGGCGAGCCCTACGGCCCCGTAGAGGGCCAGCACCGCACCCAGCGGCTGCAGGAAGACCTTCAGGTCCGCCGTCTCCCCCCACTGCAGCACCCAGAACGCGAGCAGCCCCGCTCCCGCCGCCAGCGGACCTGCTACCCACGGCTCTCGTCGCACCCACCACACCCCGCCCCAGACGATCAGCGGCAGCCCAACCACAGCCAGCAGCACCGACCAGCCAACCGCCGGCGCAAGCACCTCCGGCGCCAGCCTCGCTGCCTCGTGCGCCATCTGGCCCAGGTTGTGGGAAAGCGCGTAACCCTGATACTGGCTCGCCAATGCGTGGTCCCAGAAGCGGTCCCAGGTGACGGGGTTGGTCCAATTCACGGGCGTCCGCGCAGCCGCCCGGATGGGCAGATAAGCATAGAAGAGAAACGGCATGACAAATGCTAGCCCGGCCCACGCGTAGATCCCGGTGCGGCGGGGCCGCGTCAGCGCCAGGCCGACCACGAGCGGCGGCAGCGCCGCCAGCATCGCCGTCCTGTGGTGCATCGCCACGAATCCGCAGGCTAGCGCGAGCCAGTACAATCGAGGCGCCAACCGATCCTGGCCCCAACGCCAGAAAGCAGCCAGCGACAGCGCGAACAGCAGGCCGGTGAGACCATAGACCTCCGCCCTAACTGCCTGGCTCCAACTCGGGAACCACAGGCCGAATGCCACGCCGGCGAGAAGCGCAGGAAGCGCCCATCCGACGATCCGGAGAGCCAGCGCGGTGACAAGGGCGCCCGCGGCGGCGGCACAGGCCGCAGAGAGAAGCCCGACCCGATAGGCGCTGGTGCCGCCGACAGGAAGGAAGTCGAAGGCCCTGCCCATGAGGACCCAAAGGGGATACCCAGTCGGATGAGCGATGCCGAGGACGTGACAGGCAGAGACCAGCTCCCCGCTGTCCTGATCAACAACCGTCGGGAGCAGGGTTGCGAGATAGACGAGGAAGAGCAGCGCGAAGACGGCCAGCGCAGTCGCGAGGGCCGCCCCAGGCGCCAGCGGAGTGACTTCGGTCTGCTGGGACTCCCGAGCGTGCCGGGGCATAGCGTCAGGAGGGTTCGTGGCGTTCGTGCAGGGGTCCTCTCGCCACGCCGGATCGTCGCTGGCCAAACATCCGCTGGCGGCGGAGCTGCGCGGGGGACAGTCTCGCAGCCGAGGCCATCAGCCCGTCCGGTAATTGACGCCGAAGCCGCCTCTGGGGTAGCGCCATTCGAGGTTCTGGCACTCGGCGCAGGCGATGCGGCAGGCCCCGCACTCCAGGCAGCCCTCGAAGAAGACGGTGATCTGGTCGTTCTCCCAGCGGT
>JAUVSA010000121.1 GCA_030597345.1 Bacillota bacterium | reverse complement strand
TGGGCCCCTGTCAGGCTCACTCCTGTCGCGCTAGTCACGGTCCCCCCTCGGCTCCACGTGGATCATGACCTCCAGACCGCGCAGCAGATTCCGCAGGTCCTGCTCCAGATGGTCGGCGAGAGTATGCGCCTCCGTCACCGACTGCTCTCCCGGCACCACCAGGTGCAGATCGACGTACCGTTGCGAGCCGGCACGACGCGTCCGCAGCCGGTGATACTCCGTAAACTGGGGGTAGTGTTCTCTCAGCAGGGAGGTGATCTGGGCCGCCTCGTTCGCTGGCAGCGAGCGGTCCACGAGGTGGTCGTACGACCGCCTGGTAATGTCCCATGCCGCGCGCGCGATCACAACGGCGACCATGATCGCAATCACTGGGTCGAGGTGGTGTATCTCCTGCAGCCCGGCCCATGTGCCAACGGCGATGAGGCTCATGCCGCCCATCACACCCAGGGATGTCCACACGTCCGTGCGAAGGTGCCAGGCATCGGCCTCCAGGGCAATCGACTCCGTCTCCTTCGCTACCCGAAACAACATGCGCGAAACCAGCACGTTCACTGCCGCAGAGATACCCATCACGGCCACCCCGAGCAGCGGCTCTCTCACCTCTGCCTCGCCCAGCGCGAGTCGTCTCACCGCGCTCCACAAGATCATCCCCACGGCGACTAAGATCAGCGCCCCCTCGGCCATTCCCGACAGGCTCTCGAACTTGCCGTGCCCGAAGTTGTGGTCTGCGTCCGCAGGCTGGCGCGACCGCCTCACCGCAAGCAGTGCCATGACCGCGGCGACCAAATCGAGACCCGAGTGGAGCCCCTCCGAGAGAATGCTGACCGAGTGTGTGATTGCCCCCGTCGCCAGCTTCAGGGTTGTGAGGCCGGTGTTCGATGCGACCGAAACGAGCGCCGCGCGCGATTTCGGGTCGCTCCCCGTTCGTGGCGTCATCTCAGGACCGTTAGACAGCGCAGGTGCTCTGCCCCTGTCGGACTAGAATCGCTTCTTTCGCTTCCGACCTGCTTTCAGCTTCCTGCGCGCATCCCGAGGCCGCCGCTCCCGCTTCTGGTCCGGTGTGGCCGCTGCCGCTGCCGCAGATGCCTCCACCTCTGCTGCTGGCCTCTCCTCCCCCGGCCGTTCCGGGGAGGGCATTCCAGCTGACGGCTCCTGCCCCTGCTCAGTCGGCCCGGGGCGGACAGCCCGCGGCTGTGCTGCCGGCGCGCGGCGGCCCTGTGCCGCTCGCGCAGGGCGCCCTGCTGTGGCCCGGCGTCGGGCAACCGCCCGCTCTTCCCGCTTCTTCAGCAGCACCAATACCTGCGCCGCAGTGAAGATCGAAGAGTAGCCCCCGGCCGTCATGCCCACCAGCAGCGCGAAGGTGAAGTTCCGGAGCGACGCGCCCCCCAGAACGTACAGCGCCATCAGCACCAGCAACACGGTGAACACCGTGTTCACCGACCGCGCCATCGTCTCCAGCAGAGAGATGTTTGCCGTCTCCGCAAAGGTATTGCCCTTCCGCAGACGCAGGTTCTCCCGAATTCGATCGAAGAGCACGATCGTGTCGTGCACCGAGTACCCCACCACCGTCAGTGCCGCCGCCACGAACGGACTGTTGATCTCTCGCTGTGTGATCGCGAACACCCCAATCAAGATGAGCACATCGTGCACCAGCGCAACCAACGCTGCCCCGGCCCACTTGAAGTCGAAATAGCGAATCCGAATCCAGAACAGGATGAACAGGCACCCCCACGCCACCGCCCAGACTGCTTTCTTGATCAGCTCCTTGCTGACCACCGGCGTCACCAGCTCGCTCTCAACTTCTTCGATCCCCGGCAGCACCGCCGCGAGCGAGTTCAGCATTCTCGACTTCTGTTCGTCTAAGACGTCGCTCGCTTCGTCCGCAGCCACCGCCAGTCGGGTACGTACCAGCAGTTGGTCCTTCCGGGTGGCCGTGCCGGAGATTTGCAGCCGGGCGTTCACTCCCGCCTGCTCGATCGCCTCCCGCGCCTTCGCCAGCGTCTCCGACTCCTCGCCCGGCGCCACTGGCTTCGCAAGTTGGTACTTAACCAGGCCCCCGCCCGTGAAGTCGATCCCGTAGTTCAGCCCCCGACTCGACCAGTGATACGCGCCCGTCAGAATCACCGCCAGCGAAATCGCAAACCACAGCTTATGATAGCCCACCAGATCCCACTTGCGCTCACGAAACAGGTCTACCACAATCTCTCTCCCGGGTTTGCGTTCGGCTCCCGCGTTGCGCGGCCCGCCCCTCGTGCACTTACTGCCATCGGCCCGACCTCAGGCACCCTCGACCTCGCCGGGCGCGACCCCGAACAGCCTTATATTGCGCGCCAGATTGGTCTGGATCACTATCTTGAGAAAGAGCCGCGTCACCGTCACCGCCGTGAACAGACTTACCAGCACCCCGATGACCAGCGCTACCGCGAATCCCTTGATCGGCCCGGTGCCGAACCAGTACAGCACCATCCCGGTACCGATGCTGCACACGTTCGAGTCCAGAATCGCCGCCCAGGCGCGCTTGAACGCGGCATCCACCGCCGACCGCATGGTCTTGCCGGTACGAATCTCTTCCTTCAGTCGCTCGAATATGATGATGTTCGCGTCTACCGCCATGCCGATAGACAGGATCACCGCCAGAATGCCCGGCAAGGTCAGCACTTGACCCAGTAGTTTCATCGCTCCCATCAGCAAGATGCAGTATATCGCCAGCGCGATGTCTGCCAGCCCACCCAGCAGTCGATAGTACAGCACCATGAACACCATCACCGCCCCCAGACCGATCAGCCCCGCCCACAGGCTCTTCATCAGCGCGTCCTGCCCCAACTGGGCGCTGACTGTCCGCTCTTCGATGTACTCCAGGTCCAACGGAAGCGCTCCTGCGTTCAGCAGGATCTTCAGTTTCCGCGCCTCTTCCAGTCCCTCTGGAGTGTCAAATGCCCCCGAGATCATTACGTTCCCGCCGGGAATCGGCTCGTTTATTATCGGGCAGGTGATTATCTCGCCGTCCAGCACCACCGCCAGATAGTGCTCCACGTTCTTCCGAGTGAAATCCTCGAAATCGTCCGCCGCCTCCCCCACTAACTTGAACGTCACCGCCGTCACTTGCCCCGGTATCGATTCCACCCGGGCAGAGTTCGGCTTCAACCCCCGTCCCGTCACGATGACCGGTGACTCATCGATTACCTGCGAAGTCGGCACCTCCTCGTTCTTCTGATCCCAGAATGTGAAGACCCGCCGGTCGGCCACCGTTGATGTGTCAGGGTCTCGGTCACCAAAGGCGTACTTGCGCGGCACATGCCTGAACTCCAGCGTGGCCGTCTGCTTGACCAGTTCCTTCGCCTTCCCCGGATCCCTCACGCCCGGCAGCTCGACAATCAGTCGATCCGGCGGCTGCTGCTGAATCAAAGGCTCGGTGACCCCATAGGCGTTGACGCGGTTCTCCAGGATGTCATGGATGCCCGCCAGCGTGCTGGCCATCTCCTGCTTGGTCGGATAGAGCCTGGCCTCTTTCGCCTGGATCTCGGGGAATCGCTCCCGCAGCAGGCCCTCTATCACTTCCGCCTGGCGAGCGACCTCTTCCTCGTCCTTGGCCCGAGTCCGGACCACGATCCTCTGCTCTCTCAGCTCCACCTCCCGCTTCTTCGTCCCTATAGCGTCCTTGGGAAGCAGCGCCACGATCTCCGTGTAAAGCTCCGTCTTCTGCTCCTCTGACAGCGCGCGGCTCAGCTCAGGCGCGGTGAACTCGAACAGCCCCTCCGGCTGCACCTGCAGCACGAGGTGACTCCCCCCTCGCAGATCGAGCCCCAAGGTTAGCCCTACCCACGGCCTGTAGAAGCGGAACGGCCCCACCTTCTTGAGCGGCGCCACCGATTCCCCAGTGTTGGGATCGGTCCGGTCTTCCAGCTTGATCGGCTCAGTCACCCCGAGCAGGGACACGATCACCAACACGACAATTCCGATTAGTCACCAGCGCATCCTGGCCTGCATACGGTAAGCCTCTCGCCTCGCGCGCCTGCGGGGCGCGCTTCGTTGCTTCGGTAGTTCTACTGCCGAAGCCCCTCGCCTCGCGCACCTGCGGGGCACGCAAAAAAAGTCGCCGAAGTCGTAGGGCCTTCGCCCGGGCCTAGCCCGTGGCCAGCTTCCTGTAGAGGGCCGTCGCCCGCTCGCCGAAGGCCGATTCGCTTCGGGCCCTGGGATTATACCGTTCCGAGTGCTCGGCTGTCAACGCGCTCGCGCCCGGCGCTAGCTGCCCATGCTCCCTCATTCTGGTCTCTCGAAGTCGTCGTGAGAGTGAACAAGCGTGGCAGGGAGGTCCCCGAGCTTCGGCGTAACTAGCGGGCACAGGGCCCGCCGCGCGGGCATCTCTTCAGCATCCCGGAGGAGCAACCGATGTTCATCGAGGAAGTGATCGCAAGAGAGATACTGGATTCCCGGGGCAATCCCACGATAGAGGTGGATGTCTACCTCGAGGAGGGCGGGATGGGGCGCGCCGCGGTCCCCTCCGGCGCCTCCACGGGAACCCGAGAGGCGGTCGAGCTGCGCGACATGGATGCAGCGCGGTACGGCGGCAAGGGCGTCCAGCGCGCCGTCGAGAACGTCAACGACGTGATCGCCAACGAGGTGACCGGGCTCCAGGTCACCGAGCAAGCCGAGATCGACCAGATAATGATCGAGCTCGACGGCACTCCCAACAAGGCGAAGCTCGGCGCCAACGCCATCCTCGGCGTTTCTCTCGCCGTAGCCAAGGCCGCCGCCGCCTGGACCGGCCTCCCGGTCTACCGCTATCTCGGCGGGACCAGCGCCCGACGTCTCCCCATCCCGATGATGAACATCCTTAACGGCGGCGAGCACGCCGACAACAACGTTGACCTCCAAGAGTTTATGGTCATGCCTATCGGCGCTGAGCGCTTCTCCGACGCCCTCCGAATCGGAACGGAGATCTACCACGCGCTCAAGACGGTCCTCACCTCCGAGGGCCTCAACACCACTGTCGGCGATGAGGGCGGATTCGCTCCTAACTTGCCCCACAACGAGGCCGCTGTTCGCGCCATCGTGAACGCCATCGAGGCCGCCGGCTACAATCCGGGCACGGATGCCGCTATCGCCCTCGACCCCGCCGCCAGCGAGTTCTTCAAGGACGGCAAGTATCACCTGGACGGGGAGGGCAAGGTCTACGCGCCCGGCGAAATGGTGGACTACTACGCCGCCCTCGTGGACAAGTATCCCATCGTCTCCATCGAAGACGGACGCGCCGAGGACGACTTGGAGGGCTGGGGCATTCTCACCAAGAAGCTCGGGGGGCGCATCCAGCTTGTCGGCGATGACCTCTTCGTCACCAACACCGAGTACCTGCGCAAGGGCATTGAGATCGGGGTCGCCAACTCTATCCTCATCAAGGTGAACCAGATCGGCACCCTCACCGAAACTCTGGGAGCCATCGAAATGGCCAAGCGGGCCAGCTATACTGCCGTCGTCTCTCATCGTTCGGGCGAGACCGAAGACGCCACCATTGCAGATATCGCCGTCGCCACCAACGCCGGGCAGATCAAGACCGGCGCACCGGCCCGCACGGACCGAGTCGCGAAGTACAACCAACTGCTGCGGATCGAGGAGGAGCTGGGGAAATTTGCTCAGTTCGGCGGCCCGGATGTATTCTACAATCTCAGGTAGAGGCAACTCGCTGCACCGCGCGCCGCCTGGGTTTGCGGCGCCCAGGGGCAGCTGCTGTCCCGCGGTGGCAGGGCTGCATACATAGCCGCATCAGGAGCACTAAAGGAGCCTCTTGTATTACAGTGACATGCTCGATCTCGCAGGAGGCTGCAGGAGGCGTCATAGCCAGGAATCTCCTGCATTCGGGCTATCACCCTAATGCAAGAGATTCCGTAACTGGCAAACTTACAGGCCAGCCGCTGCGCGTGCGGAGGCCCGAGTAGAGGAGGCGATCGGAGTGAACAGCACATGCCCGAAGTGCAAGAAGGTGCAGGATGTGGACGACAAGGTGGCCACCTGTCCCGACTGTCGGACTGTTCTCCGCCGGTGCGTGGACTGCGTCAAGTATGATGTGCGGGTCTCCTTCTGCAAGGAGGTCAACCGGCCCATCGACACCGGCGAGGCGAACTACCCGACGTACTCCTCCGACAGCACGTACTGCCGCAATTACACCCCCAGCGGCTCTGCCTGAGACACGCGCACGGACGCCGGCGTTTGTCCACTCCCTGCCGCGGGTACCAATAAGATAGACTACAGCCGGTAGCGTCGCCTTCCCGGCCCCGAGAGCCTGCCGTCTGTAGCACTTCTGATGCTAAACATCGTCGCGGTGAACATCAGAAAAGGCATAGACTCCGTAGGGCAGGAGCTTGCTCCTGCCAGAGAAGATGGCACAAGCAAGCTTGTGCCCTACGGGAGGGACTCGCCTCCCTTCATTCTTGATCGCGAACATGTTTAGAGAGAGGGAGAAGCGCCACTTCGCATGAAGCGGATCTGGCTCCATAGGGGCGCCATATCCACAGGCCTTGGCATCGGCTTGGCACTCGTGCTTGTGACTTGGCTGGCGTACCTCGATGGGGGTAGTGG
>JAUVSA010000025.1 GCA_030597345.1 Bacillota bacterium | reverse complement strand
GCTTGGTCCTCCTATCGTTTCGGCATTCATCCGCGGCGCCTGAGGTCGTGGCTCCAGTGGTTCCGGCGGCTTGTGCTGCTGTTTCATAACCTCAGATGGAGGTTATGAAACAGCTTCTAGTGTTCACGAAGAATTCCCGCGGCCGTCCTTTTCTTGTCACGACTGTTTAATACGATTTAAGGCGGAACAGCATTAAATGACCCCCTATGGACGGAGACCGCAGATGAGCCGGGAGAACGGCCACGAGTTCATGAGTCTAAAAGAGGCGGGCCGGGAGCTTCGCCTCAGTGTCTCGACACTGAAGCGCTACATCTATGCCGGCCACCTGCGCAGCTACCGCACGCCAGGCGGCCGCCACCGCGTTCGCCGAGCAGACCTGGCCGCTCTCATGGGTGCTGGTCCGCCGGCCGCAGCAGGCGAGGCGACGGCGCTGGCGCGCGTGGATGCCTTGGCCGAGGAGGTCGCGCTGCGGGTTCGGCGCGCCATACAGGGGCAATTGGCGCGGCTGGAGATGGAGGTCGAGCGCCTCGGATGCAGCGTGGAGGCAATCTCGGCCGCCGTTCGAGAGCCAGCGGCCGCTCCATCTCGCGCTGTCGCCGACGCACAGGTCCCCGGCGGCTGCGAGATAAAGGTCCTCGGACCCGGCTGTCGCGCGTGTGACCAGCTCGCCGCGCTTGTCGAGGAAATCGCCCGCGCCCTCGGCATTCGTAGCGACGCTGTGAGCCGGGTCAGAGAGCTCGATCAGATTGCCGAATACGGCCCTGCTCCCATGCCGGCCCTGATAGTCAACAACCAGCTCGTCTCGGCCGGACGTCTCCCGAACAAGTCCCGCCTCACTCAGCTCCTGCGAAAGTGCCTAGCGAACTAGCCTTCCCTCCCGGAGACCCGCCATGACAGACCGAGCCCGCGAAAAGACCGCCCAGCCCCGCCGAATCTCCTATGCGCAGTTCCGCAGCGCTGTCCAGGCCGATGCCTGCTGTGCTGGAACGGCGGGAGACAGCACCACCGACCTCGCTGCCCTCGTGGCCCGGCAGACCGGGCACACCGAACCGGCGGCCGCTCTCGACGAGCTGCTCAGCCAGGGCGAGGGCACCCCCGTGCACGGCGTGTGGCATCACGCTTTGGTGGGAGAGTTGCTCCTGCTCTGCCTGCGCAACGCGGGCTATTCCATCTCCGAGGAGTTGATCGATGAGGTGGTGGACCGCGGCCGCCAGATCCCCGGCGGCGCCTGTGGATTCCTCGGAGCCTGTGGCGCGCTCGCCAGCGCCGCCTCCGCCTATGCCATTCTCCTCGGCTCCACCCCCGTGGCCACCGAGCCGCGAGAGCGCCTCCTTGAGTTCTCCGCCAAGCTGGCCACCCATCTCGCTGAAATCGGCGGCAGCCGCTGCTGCAAGAAGAGCAGCTACGCCGCCCTCGAAGTTGCCCGCCATGGATTTGCCGAACTCGGCTTCGAGCTGCCGGAAGAGAAGTTCGAGGGACGCTGCCGATTCTTCGCCCAGAACGATACCTGCGACGGAGTAGAGTGTGTCTACTTCCCCCGGAAAGGCTGACTTCAGCCCCCCGCCCGCCGGCGCCGCGCCCGTGCTCCGGGCGGCAAGGCAGCGCCCGTCGCTATCCGGCGCGCTGATCGCGGTCGCCTCCGTCGCCATTCCCCTGGCCATCTGGTGGGGGGTGGCGGTGCTAGTCACCCATATGCGAGGAGTGCCCTTTCCGACACCCCTGGATACCTACCACCGGCTGGTGGCACTCCTTCAAGGCAAGCTTCTGGTTGACTTCACTATCTACCGCCACCTGGGCGATAGCTTGCGGCGCTTCACCATCGGCTTCTCCCTGGCGGTGGGCCTGGGGATCGTCTCCGGGCTGCTGTTCGGCTGGTCGCGCCTGCTGGAGCGGCTGTCGATGCCGACGGTCACTGTGCTTCAGCTCATCCCGGGCCTCGCCTGGGTTCCCGTCGCTATTCTGCTGTTCGGAATCGGCCCGCGCACGACGATCTTCATGATCGCCGTTACCGCGTTCGTACCGATCGTCATCAACACAACGGCCGGGGTCAAGAGCGTTGACGAGATGTACCTGCGCGCGGCTCGGATGATGGGAGCCGACGAGCGGACGCTTTTCCTCAGGGTGCTCCTACCCGGCTCTCTGCCGCATCTGCTGAGCGGCCTGCGAGTCGGCTTCGCCAGTGGCTGGCGCGTCCTCGTCGCCGGCGAGATGGTCGTTGGCACGGGCACGGGGCTGGGGTATTCGATCATGCAGTCGCGCTGGACTCTCGACTACTGTGGCGCATTCGTCTGCATTGCGATCATATGCGCCATCGGGCTGATCGTCGAGCGCTTCATCCTTCTCCCCCTCGAGCGCCGCACTGTGGAGCGATGGGGGCTCGCAAGAGCCGGGTGATCGTGATGATCGAGCTCCATCAGGTCTCCAAGGTGTTCCATAACGAGGAAACGGGCCAGCACGTTCAGGCACTCCGCGATGTCAGCCTCCAGATCGAAGAGAACGAGTTCGTCTGCCTCCTCGGCCCCAGCGGCTGCGGGAAGAGCACCCTTCTCAATCTGGTCGCCGGCTTTGACCGCCCCTCCGGCGGCCGCGTGCTCTTCGACAGAGAGCCGGTGCGAACCCCCGGCCCCGACCGTGGCGTCGTCTTTCAGGAACCCACCCTCTTCCCCTGGCTCACCTGTGAGCAGAACGTCGCGTTCGGCCTTCGCAACCTCAACATCGAGCCGCAGCGGCGTCGGGGCCTGGTCCGCCGCTTCCTCACCCTCGTCGGCCTGGACTCCTTCGCCCGCGCGCGGCCCCACCAGCTCTCCGGCGGCATGAAGCAGCGCGTCGCCCTCGCCCGGGTCCTCGCCCTCAATCCGCGCGCCCTCCTCATGGATGAACCCTTTGGCGCCCTCGACGCCCAGACTCGAGATCGCCTCCAGGACGAACTGCTGCGTATCTGGGAGACTCACCGCAAGACCGTTCTCTTCGTCACCCACAACGTGGAAGAAGCCGTCTATCTTGCCGATCGCGTTGCCGTCCTTGCCCCCGCGCCCGACAGCATCATCGCCGATCTTCCCATCTCGATTCCGCGCCCCCGGGATCGTTTCTCACCGGAAATCCGAGAGGCGACCATGGCGCTGATGGCTGTGCTCGCCAACCTGCCCTGTTGTGTCCTGCCATCCCAGAGCGAAGAGGTGGGGCAGACTGTGCGACTTCAGGAAGGAGGGTGAACTGCCATGCAACCCACGTCTCACAGCACGAAAAGAATCTGGCTTGCTAGTCTCCTCTGGGCACTGGCTGGCTGCTCGATCAGCGCTCTCTGGCTCGGAGGATGTGCCAAGCGCGGGGTCCCTGGGGCTCCCGAGATGGTGGTTCGCTTCGCTTACCAAGACCGCGTCGCCGACGCGGCCAGCATTATCGCAGTCGAAAGGGACCTCTTCGGCCAACAAGGCCTGGCGGTGAAACGTCTCGTCTTCAGCAGCGGACCTGCGTGTTCCGAGGCGCTGCTGGCCGGAAGCGCAGATATCGGGACCATGGGAGACACCACCTCCATCATCGCCGTCAGCCGCGCCCGGGTCAAGATCATTGCCAGCCATGGAGGCGGAGAGCACCGCCATCGCATCATCGTCACCTCCGACAGTTCCATCCGCTCACCCTCCGACCTCGTCGGCAGGCGCCTTGCGGTCAAGAAGGGCACCTCCACCTACGGCGGACTCCTTGCCTGGGCCGAGTCGGTGAACCTGGACCTTTCTGAGGTCAATGTAACCGATCTGCGGCCCAGCGACATGGCGGACGCGCTGATCTCCGGCGCTGTGGACGCCATCGTCGCCAGCGAACCCACACCTTCAGTGGTCGAAGAGCGGGGCGGCCGCCAGCTCGCCACCCTCGGCGGCCTGGGCAACAACTACCCGATCCTTCTGGTCGCCAGAAGCGAGTTCCTCGAGGCCCACCCCGACGCGGTGGTCCGCTTCCTCCGCGCGCTCCTGCGCGCCGCCTCCTTCATCGAGCACCATCCCGATGAGGCCGCCCAGGTAGTGGCCGCAAAGACAGGTCTTTCCCCGACGGCCGCCCGGCGCTCCATGAGCCACCACTACTACCGAGTGCAGGTGGACCGGGTCACCCGTTCCAGCCTCGAAAAGACCGCCGGGTTCATCGCGGACCAGGGCATCATCACGGATGCGCCAGCGCTTTTGGAGGCCATCGACGAGACCGTCCTCCAACAAGCTGGGCAGTAACGGAAGGACCTCCCTTCCGGATCCTAAGAGAGGAGATCAAACCATGAAGCGAGCGTCTTGCCAACTATCAGACGTAGGTCTGAGCCGACGAGCGCTGCTCGCCGCAGTTGCCCTGGCAGGCATTCTCGCGGTCTGCTCGGGCTGCGCGAGGAAAACAGAGGATATCACAGCGGCCGCGCCCACTCAGCTTCGCCTAGCCTACGGCAAGAAGATCCACTACGCGCCCCAGATTGTAGCCATCAAGAAGGGCTACTTTGCCGACCATGGACTCGCCGTGGAGGCCAAGGTGGTTCAGGCCGGCATCCAGGCCGCCGAGGCCCTCACCTCCGGAAGCGCCGACGCTTCAGTCATGGGCGACGCGCCCGGAATCATCGCTGCTGCTTCCGGAATGCCGGTGAAGATCGTCGCCTCCTACGGCGGCGGAGAGCGCATGCACCGACTCGTTGCTGCCCCCAACTCCGGCATTCGCTCCGCCGCCGACCTTCAGGGAAAGCGTGTCGGGGTGCAGATGGGCTCCAGCACGCACGGCGGCTTTCTCCTCTTCCTCGAGAAGAGCGGTATCGATGTCCAGGACCTGAAGCTCGTCCCCCTCAACCCGCGCGACATGCCGGAGGCGATGCTGGCCGGAGGTATAGACGCCGGCGTCGGCAGCGAGCCCTGGCCCAGCAACATCGAGGAACGCGTCGAGGGCAGCTACGAGGTGGCGACTCTGTCCGGCCTCGGCAACACCTATCCCCTCGTCATGCTCGTCACCGAGCGCTATGCCCAGGAGCACCCGGACGCAGTCGTCGCGGCCCTGCGCGCTACCCAGCAAGCAGTGGATTTCATGCACGACCACCCCGACGAAGCTGCCGCTCTCATCGCCGAAGCCACCGGTGTCCCGGTCGCACGAGAGCGCAAGATGATGGACACACTTGAATGGGGGGTCATCCTGGACCAGGCCACTGTAGACAGCCTGAAGCAGACCGCGGGCTTCCTCCACGACCAGGGCAAGATCACCCATCTGCCAGACTGGGACCGCATCATTGATCGGTCCTTCATCGAGAAAGCCGATGCGGACTAGCCCGGCCCACCGTCAACTGAACGAGAAAGGAGGCGATATGAAACGCCATTTTCGCATCGTCGTAGTGGGGATATTGGCCTTGGCGCTAATCCCCACGAGCCTAGTCGGCGCCGAGACTAAGGTCTCCGCCGAACAGGACTCTCTTTCCGAGCTAATAGACATCCTAGCCGCGAAGGGCGTCCTCTCTGCGGAAGAAGAGGAGGCCCTCAAAGAGCGCATCGCCGAGGCCGAAAAGCCGGCCCCGCCGGCTCCGCCCGTTCCCGAGAAGCCGAAGTACCCCACTGTGAAGACCAAAGTCCGCGTCGAGACTCGCTTCTCCAGCGTGCAGGAGGACGAGGCCCAACCCTACTTCGGAAACCGGGACGACCGCACCGGCGGCGACGGCTTCGCCCTCCGCCGCGCCCGCTTCTACATCATGGGCGACCTCCGTCCCGAGACCGGGTACAAGGTCCAATATCAGTCCGACTGGGGCCATGAAAAGGTCAACCGCCACGTCGCCCAGATGGAGTGGAGGGGATGGGACTTCGCCAACCTCGTCGCCGGCCAACTCCAGGCGCCGTTTGGCTACGAGATCGTGATGTCCGACGCCTATCTCCTCTGCATAGACCGCGCCGCCGTCTCCAACTTCCTGCCCGCCGACAAAGACATCGGCATCCGACTCGATGGCAAGCGGCCGATCCTCGGGGGCCTCAACTATCAACTCTTCGTCGGCAATGGCAGTGGCAAATACAAGGCCAATCCCAACCACGGCTACCTCTGGGCCGGCCGTCTTACCGCACAGCCAACTCCGGAACTCTCCCTTGGCGCTAGCTATTTCGCCAATCGCAACACCGACTTCAGTCCCTACCAGTCTCGCTTCTTGAAGAAGAACGCCGACCCCTACGGCCTGCTCTCCGCCTACACCGCCGCCGAGGCCGACGAGACCTCCTGGCAGGCCGACCTCCAGTGGCAGCGCGGCCCCTCATCGGTGTGGGTCGAGTACATCCGCACCAAGATCGAGCCCGGCGACAGCGCCTCCGTCACCGCCGACGGCTACTATGCCTACCTGCACCACTTCCTGCCCTACCTCGGCCGCCGCGACAAGCTCGAGGCCGTCCTCGGCTACCAGCAGTTCGACGCCAATCGCTCCGTCAGCGACCAGTATGACCTCACCGCCTACACCCTCGGCCTCAACTATCACATCAAGGGCACACGCTACGGCACGCATCGCTGCCAGGAGATGATTCGCTTCAACTACGTCTGGAGCCGCGAGGCGGAAGACGAGGCCGACAACGACAAGTTCGTCGTCCAATACCAAACCTGGTTCTGAGCGCCGAGAGCCAAATGCCCTCAGTGACACCACGCCAGCGGATCGAAGCGGCCCTCCGAGGCGAGAAAACCGACGCGGTTCCCATCTTCCTGAGGGACCTCACCCTCGGGCTCGACGTCTGCGACTTCACCACTCCCGAGGTCTGCGCCGGCGGGCCGGGCGGGATTTACCACGCCCAGAAATCCGCCCGCTGCGTCATTGAGACTCAGCGATTGCTTGGGCATGACTGCGTGGTCGGCAGCATCCACGACCTCGGCCTCGACGTCGATACCCTCGGGGGCCGCGTCGAGTTCCCGGAGCGGGGCATCCCCTACGTCGCCGAGCCCGCCTTCTCGACTCCTGAGGACATCGCCCGCGCCCGCCTCCCCGACCTCCACACTGAGGGCCGCATGCCCGGCGTCCTGCGGTCCTACCAGCTCGTGGCAGAGGCCCTCGGTGATCGCGTCGCCATTGCGGCCAACGTCGAGGGCCCAGTCACCAAAGCCGGCCTCCTACGCGGGCTCGACTCTCTCCTCACCGACATGGTGCGTGACCCCGCCGCCGCCCGGGCGGCGATCGACTTCGCGGTCGCACTGGCATGTGAACACGTCCGCGCGCTGCTCGATGCGGGCGCGCATTTCATCTTCGTGGCTGCCGCCTCCGATGGTCCCGGCGTCATCCGGCCGGAGCAGTATCTCGAATACACCATTCCCGGCCTGGCCAAGATCCTCGCCGCCGCGAGCGAGCGCGGTGCCCCGGTGGTGTTCCACCCCCACGGTCCCTTCACCGACGAGCGCTTCTGGCCCCTGGCGGAGGCCGCCATCGAAACCGGTATCGCCGGCTTCCAGTTCGGAGAGCGCAACGACCTCGCGATCGCCAAGCAGCGCTGGGGAAAGCGCATCTGCATCCTGGGCGGGCCGGATATTCCCGAGGTGCTCCTCCCCGGTCCGGCGGAGCGCATCCGAGAGGTTACGAACGAGGTGGTGCGGGGGGCAGGCGGCGACGGCGGATATGTCCTCATGCCCTCTTGCTCGATCCATCGCGAGTTCCCGCTCGATCACCTCCGCGCCATGATCGCCGCTGCCAGAGAATACCCTGTCTAAGCGCCCAGTAACTCCGAAGAGCGATTCTCACATGGACATCGAAACCGTCACCGCCGAACTCGAACGGGCAATAGAAGCAGGCGACGAAGAAGCCGGGCCCGCAGCTGCCCGGGCACTCCTCGATCTGGGAGTGGAGCCCACGTATGTTACCTCCGCTCTCTCCCGCGCCATGGCCCGCCTCGGAAGGCAGTTCCAGAGGCTGGATGTCTTCGTCCCCGATTTGCTCGTCGCCACCGACGCCTTTGATGCCGCCATGCAGGTTGTCGAGGCGGCATTGCTTAAGTCTGAGTCCGGCCGCAAACTGAAAGGCACGGTGATCGTCGGCGTGGTTGAGGGCGACATCCACACTCTCGGGAAGAATCTGGTCGCCGTCATGCTCAAGGCTGACGGCTTCCAGGTCCACGACCTGGGCCGGGACGTGAAAGTGGCCCGCTTCGCCGAGGCCGCGCAGGAGTTCCAGGCCGACACCATCGCCATGTCCTCCCTCATGACCACCACCATGGGCCGCATGAAAGACGTCATCGACCTCCTCGTCACACAGGACCGCCGCCAGCGCTACCGCGTGATGGTCGGCGGCGCTCCCATAACCCAGCAGTTCGCCGACGAGATCGGCGCCGACGGCTACGCCGAGGACGCGCCGGATGCAGTGGCGCTTGCCAATAGACTGCTGGCCTCTGGCCGTGCTGGCGGAGGAGAGACCTGACTGGACTGGAACGCATTCGCAGGTGCGTGCGCTTCGAGCCCACCGACCGCGTGCCGGTGGCGCCACTTCTGGGCGCCCACGCCGTCGCCCTAGCCGGCATCCCCCACGAGCGCGCCTGCCAGGATCCCTCCGCCCAGGCCGACGCCCTCCTCCTCGCCGTCGAAGCCTACCAGCCCGATGCCATTTTCACCCTCATGGACCTCAGCGCCGAGCCCGAAGCCCTCGGCGCCGCCGCCGATATGCGGCCCGGACAGCCCCCCGTCATCGTTCGCCATCTCACCCCACAGCAGCTCGACACAGAGGCCCTCGAAGAGCGAATCCTCACCGCCCGCGTCCCGGTCTTCATCGAGACCGTCTCTCGCCTCCGGGATGCCCTCGACGACTCCATCCTCATCGGCGCCCTCATCTGCGGCCCCCTCACCGCCGCCGCCAACGCCATCGGCATCGAAGCCTGGGGCCGCATGCTGCGCCGCGACCGCGACCTCGCCGCCCGCCTCCTCGCCCGCCTCACCGCCGCTTGCACATCCCTGCTCCAGCGCCACGCCCAGGCCGGTGCCCACGCAGTCATGCTCCTCGAGCCCGTCGCCACTTCCGTCATCCTCGGCCCGCCTGACCTCGAAGCGCTCTTGCTGCCCCGACTCCAGGAGATCGCCCGCGCCGCTCACGACTCCGGCCTGCTCTCCA
Organism: Bacillota bacterium; assembly: GCA_030597345.1. Classification (GTDB taxonomy): domain Bacteria; phylum Armatimonadota; class Hebobacteria; order Hebobacterales; family Hebobacteraceae; genus JAUVSA01. The sequence goes on along the minus strand of JAUVSA010000025.1, from coordinate 4,686 downwards.
TGCTTCACGTCTGCGGTGACTGCCGCCCCTCGCTCTCCCTCCTTGCCGACAGCCGTGCCGACGTCCTCAGCCTGGATGCCCCGGTTGACCTCCCCGCAGCAAGACACATCGTGTCCGGGAAGACTGCGCTGATGGGGAACCTGGACGTCCGTCACCTTCTCCCGCACGACACCCCCGACGCTGTCTACCAGCGCGCGCGTGCCCTTGTCTTCGAAATGGACAGCACAGGCGGCTTCGTCCTCAGTACCGGGTGCGAGATACCGCCCGAAACCCCTCGCGAGAACGTCGCACACTTCATGGCGGCGGCCCAGATGTGACTGAATCCGGATGTTGAGCGCCCGCGAAACCGCTTTGAGGGCGCTTTGGGGCACGGATGAGTCGCTGGACACCACGGGTCAACGGGGGAGAACAGGGTCGCCCATCTTGTAGAAGGCCTCTTTGATGAGTTTCCCCTTGTCGTCCCACTGCAGCCACCTGCCGTGTCGGTGGCCGTCCTTGTACAGTCCGATGCCCTTCAGCTCGCCGTTCTCGTGCCACTCAAGGCATTCTCCGTTGAGCTGGCCGTCAGTGTAAATGAATTCTCGCCATCTCTTGCCGTCACTATTCCACACGGTCCGGTGCCCATGGAGAGTTCCCTCTCGGTAGTCCTGCACCACTCTCAGGACGCCGTTCTCGTCCCACTCAAGCCATGTTCCGTCCTGCTTCCCTTCCCTGTACGAACCTTCGCTTCGCTTCCTGCCACTCTTCCACCAGTTCATGCCCAAGCCATGAAGACGCCCATCTCTCCATACCGCCTCTGAGAGCTTCAGCCCGTCCGTATCATGTGTGGACCACAATCCGCTCTCTTCCCCGTCTCGGAAATGTCCCGTCTTGAACACAGTTGCGTTGTCATGCCAAAGAGTCGCGCCACCATTCCGTTCGTCGTTCTGCCATTCTATGGCGCTCTTCTTGCGCCCATGATCATCCCATTTCGTCCACGTGCCTGTCTTGACGCCGTGTCTATACTGCCCTTCCTCGCGCCTCCTACCGTTGAAATGCCACGAGAGAAAGAGGCCGTGCCGTTCTCCGTTCAGGTAGACGCACTGGTTCATCATCCGCCCATTCTTGAACCAGTTCGTGAAGAGTCCCTCGAGCTTGCCGTTCCTGTAGCATCTCTCAGACCACCTCTCTCCCGTTTCGTAGTAGGTCACGCAGGGGCCATCCGGCCTAGGTTCGTCGCTTCCAGTTCTTGACCGGACCTCTCGCGTCTCCCAACCGGGCGGCGTACCGGCGCCCGATTCGCTGCTGCGCGAGGCCCCAGCGGTCTGCCACGCGAGAACGGACACGAGACCAACAATCATGAAGGCGTTCATCCTCAAGGACCGATACATCGAGATCGACCTGTCCAGTTTCTGTTCCAGCCACATATGTCCGTGTCACTCCTGGCCGAGATCGCCCGTGTTGGTCTTGGTGGTTCTCCTCATGAGAGCACCTTCTCCCCTTCTTCGTGGTGATGCGCAGCACCGCACCTATCCCATTAGACCCCAAGTCATAGGCCAATGTTCCGAGCGGCCGGCTGAAGTCGTCTGTGGGTGTCGAGCTCCGATGGGGACATGTCTCATGTAGAGACCACTGAGTGATCGTGACGGCGCCTCACAGGGGATGGTCGACGACTCGTCCAGGGACACGGACAAGGGCTCGAGGGACCCTTACCCATGTCAAGGACAAGCGCGTCGTCGCCATCATGCGCAGGGATGGAGAGTCCCGTCGGGGAAGCACGGACCCATAGCCGCAGCGTACGCTCGGATGAAGGAGAAGGAGGGACAGGCTGTGGATCTCTCGGAGCTCGCGAAGCTTCCCATCATCGACTGCCACACTCACTTCGGAGGCGATGACCTGGGTGCACTGGAGCCAATGCTGGAGGCGGAGGCAGAGGCGGGGATCGATCGGGTGAATATACTGACCGTTGGCTTTCCCGGCCAAGTGAGCGCCGATCCAGTCGGGATCTACGCCAAGGCCCGACATCCGGAAAGCATCTACTTGTTCGCTGGACTCGACCAGTCGTTCTTGGGCAGGGACTTGGACCACCGCTTGACCCACTCGCTGGCGAGGCAGGCTGAGATCTACGCAGCCCTGGGGGCCGACGGCATCAAGATGCTCAGTGGGAAGCCGGATGCTCGCAAGGAATCCGGGATCGCGCTCGACTCGGTGGTCTACGACGACTACTTCGCCCGCCTGTGCGAGATCGACCTGCCAGTGCTGTGGCACGTCAACGACCCCGAGGAGTTCTGGGATCCCGAACGGGCGCCGGAGTGGGCGAAGGCGCCGGGCTGGCTCTATGACGACACTTCTCCTTCCAGCGAGTCCCTCTATCTGGAGTGCGAGCGGGTGCTGGAGAAGTATCCGGGATTGAAGATCATCTTCGCTCACTTCTACTTCCTGTCCGATTTCCTCCCCCGCGCCGCGGCCCTGCTCGACCGCTGCCCTAATGTCCACTTCGACCTGGCGCCCGGCATCGAGATGCTGCACAACTTTGGCAAGCGTCCGGAGCAGGCGCGCGAGTTCTTCTTGAAGTACCAGGATCGCCTGATCTTCGGCACGGATTTCTCCGGCTCGCGCCTGATGCTGTCGCGCATCTGGGTGGTGCGCAACTTCCTTGAGACCGACGAGACCTTTCACGTGCCGACCGATGATGATCTCTTCTGGCCCGATCACCGCACCACCATTCGCGGCATCGCTCTGCCGGAGGCGGCGTTGAAGAAGATCTACGCTGAGAACTTCCAGCGCCTCGTGTCCGCGCAGCCGAAGGCGCTGAACGTGGAGCTGGCGATGGCCGAACTCGACCGGCTGGCAATGGTCTCTGACGCTCTCGGGACTTCGCCGAACATGGCGCGCCGCGTGGCGGCGACGCTGGCGGCCTAGCGGCTGCGCGCCTCAACATGCGCACACGTTGCCAGTCTGTGCGCATACCGGAGGCAGCCGATCCTGATGCTCTCCCCGCACCGAGTCTTGATGCTGCCATCCCTCCAGCGACCGACGGCAGGACCGGTGTCTTACTGACACGAAAGCTCTACCTCGAGCGTTTGCGATAAGGAGCATTTCCCTCGTGAGCCTACTGACCCACGATGAGATCAGTCAGATCCACGAAGCCAGCCTTGACCTACTCGAAACTATCGGAGTGAAATTGGACCACTCAGAGGTGTTCGAGAAGGTGTGTGCAGCCGGCGCCGAGGGCGACTGCGATGGCGCAACCGTGCGCATGCCCCGCGCGCTGGTTGCCCAGTCCATCGAGAGAGCGCCGCGCAACATCTGTCTCGCGGACCGACGCGGCAACTGCACTCAGGTCGGCGCTGACGGAGGCACCGTCTTCTGGGGTGGCAACGCCTTGTGCGTGGCGCGCGGGAGAGAACGCAAGGAGATCGAGTCCAGCGATCTCGCCGAGATTACCCGGTTGATGGACGCGCTGGAGAACGTCCACGGAGTAGTCGGCACGAGCATCGCCGACTATCAGCCCAAGGTTCGCGACTTCGTGGGGTTCCGAATCATGGCCGAGAACTCCACCAAGCACCTGCGGCCCGTCATCTTCTCCCCGGACGGGCCCCTCGCCATCATTGAGATGGCCGAGGTGCTCTCAGACGACCTGCCCCTTTCAGAACGACCGATCGTCAGCTTTGGCTACTCTATCGTGAGCCCGTTTCACTGGACCAGCGCCGCGCTGGAGCTGTTCCTCCGGACCTCCGGTCATGGCCTGCCGATGATGGTCAACTCCGAACCACTTGCGGGTGGCACCGCTCCCATCACCCTCGCCGGCCTGCTTGTGCAGGCCAACGCTGAAGCCCTGTCCGGGGTGGTCATCATGCAGGTGCTCGAGCCTGGGCGGCCGACGGTATTCAACCTGGGATTCGCGCACATGCTGGACATGCGCACCGCCATGGCGACGAGCGGCGCCGTGCAAGACGCTCTCATTGCCGCCGCCGGCGCGCAGATCGCGCGCCACCACGGGCTGCCCTCCGCCTCCTGGATCAGCAGCGACAACGCCATGTGTGACGCGCAGTCTGCCCTCGAGAAAGCCCTCACTGGCATGCTCCACGCCCGCGCCGGCGTCAACATCATCTGGGGCATCGGCCAAATCGAAACCGAGTTCACCTTGTCTCCGGAGCAGGCTGTCATCGACGACGAGATGGCGGCTCAGCTATTGCGCGCGCAGAAGGGAATCGAGGTGTCCCCTGAGACGCTGGCACTGGACGTGATCCGCGAATCGGTCGCCTCCGGCGACTTCCTCCGGCACGATCACACACTGGAGCACTTCCGCCGGGAGCAGATTGCCGGCGATCTCACTGCCCCCAAGTCGCGCGAGAGGTGGTTGGCCGAGGGCGGTCTCGGGCTAGTCGATCGCGCCGCCGGCAAAGCGAACGAAATCCTTGCCCGACCGAAAGCACCAACGGTAACACCGGAGCAGTCTGCTCGGCTGCAGGCAATCGAAAAGAAATGGCTCGAGAAGCTGACGTGAGGTGATGTGCGACGGACGGATCGCCGTGAGACCGTTGTGATGCTCGCTGGACGGTGTGCCCCCTCAGCGGCTGCCGCCCGGCTGCCCTAGAAGCTGTTTCATAACCTCCATCTGAGGTTATGAAACAGCAGCACAAGCCGCCAGGCTCCAGCAGGCGCATTTCATGCCAGCGTCTCTAGCGGACAGCCAGACGAGTG
>JAUVSA010000082.1 GCA_030597345.1 Bacillota bacterium | reverse complement strand
GAGAGCGGCAGCTTCGTCTGGGGAGAGCGGCAGCTTCGCCGGGGGAGAGCGGCAGCTTCGTCTGGGGAGAGCGGCAGCTTCGCCGGGGGAGAGGGAGAGATTCGTCGTCAGTCAGCTAACCCGGCGTGGGAGACGCGAGCTTGTTCCTGGTCGCGGCCCTCTGACCGCGCAGCAGCTCGCAAACCGCGTCCGCAGTCAAGGGCCTGCTGTGAAGATAGCCCTGCATGGCATAGCATCCCCGGGCGCGCAAGAAAGCTAATTGCTCCTCTGTTTCCACGCCCTCGGCGATGATCCTCAGGTCCAGGGCGCGCGCCATGGCGATGATTGCGTCGACTATCGCGCGATCGTTGGCATCACTGGTAACATCGCGAATGAAAGACTGGTCGATCTTCAGACTATCGATCGGGAAAGGCTTCATGTGGATCAAGGAGGAGTGGCCCAGTCCAAAATCGTCCAGTGCCAGGTGCACGCCCTGCTCCTTCAGCTCCTGCATTACCGCAATGCTGGCCTCGACGTTCAGCATTACGGCACGCTCGCTGATCTCGAGCTCAAGGGATTCAGGCCCCAGGCCCGCCTCCGCCAGAATCGCGCTCACCCTCTTGGCGAGGTCCTCGATGTGGAGCTCCCGACCCGACAGGTTTACGGCCACCCTCAGCGCAGGATCACAGGCTTCTTCCGCCTGCCATGCCTTGGCCTGAGCACAGGCCTCCCGCAGCACCCACTCCCCGATGGACTCCATCAGCCCGGCCTCTTCTGCTACTTCAATGAACTTCGCCGCCGGTAACATGCCGCGCTTCGGGTGTTGCCAGCGCAGCAGCGCCTCCAGTGCCACGGTGCGGCCGGTCTCGATCTCCACCTGTGGCTGATAGTGCAGCGCAAACTCCCCTTGCTCCACTGCGCGGCGCAGCTCGTTCTCCAGCTCCAGCCGCTGCTTCGCCTGCCCGCCCAGCCGAGAGGTGTGGAAGAGAAACCTGTTCCGTCCCTGTTGCTTCGCCTCATACAAGGCGGTATCGCCCTTCTGGAGCAGAACCTTCGCTTCTCTCCCGTCGCTGGGATAAGTGCTGACACCCATGCTGGTTGATACGTGCATCTCATGCCCTTCGAGGTGAAACGGGCGTCTGGAGGCAACGATTATCTTGCCCGCCACCCGGGCGGCGTCTCTTGGGTCCTCGATATCAGGCAGCAGCACTGCGAATTCGTCCCCGCCCAGGCGACAGACAGTATCGCCCGCACGCAGACAGCTCTTCAGTCTTGCTCCAGCGTCCTTGAGCACTTGATCTCCCAAGGCGTGCCCAAGAGTGTCGTTCACCATCTTGAAGCGATCCAAGTCCAGATACAGCACCCCGACCATCCGGCCCTCGCGCCGCGCCTGCGCCAGCGCCTGGCCCAGCCGATCCTCGAACAGGGCCCGGTTGGGCAGCTCTGTCAGGGCGTCGTAGTGCGCCTGGCGCCGGATAATCTCCTCCGCCCGCTTGCGCTCGGTGATGTCTCGGAAGTACCAGACGCGTCCGTAGTAGGTACGGTCACGCCCTACCACGGGGGCCGAATAGCGGTCGAAGGTGCGCCCGTCCCGCAGGGCTATCTCGTCTCTGCTTTCCTCCTGCGGGTGTGCGTAGAGGTAGTGGACGCGGGCGAGGAAGGCCTCCGGGTCGGCGACCTTCTCTGTCACCGACTGGAGCGCGCGCTCATCTGAGCCGGAGGCAGTCACCTCCGCCGGGATCTCCCACATCTCGACGAAGCGATGATTGAAGGAGATCATCTTCCCGGAGCCGTCCACGATGAGGATGCCGTCAATGCTCGCTTCTCTCTGAGCATCCAGGAGGGCGTTCTTGAGAGCAATCTCCTCCTCCGCCCGCTTGCGCTCGCTAATGTCGCGATCAATGCCTCTGTAGCCTTGAAAAGTCCCATTGGCGTCAATAACGGGCACACCGCTCGTTTCCAGCACGACCGCTCGCCCATCCTTGTGCAGGTTTACATTCTCCAATTTCTCCAAGGCTGCACGGGCCTCTGTAATGGCCCCAAGCTCCGCCGCTACCCGCCTTGCCTCTTCCGGGGGCATGAAATCGAACGGCGTCTTGCCAATGACCTCCTCCGGGTCGTATCCCAGCAGGTCCTTGACTTTCGGACTGGCGTAGGTGTAGACGCCATTCGCGTCCACTTCCCAGATCCAGTCGCTGGTGCCCTCGACCAAAGACCGAAAACGGTCCTCACTCTCCTTCAATCGCTGCGCGACGCGCTTGCGCTGCGCGATCTCCTGTGTCAACTGCTCGTTGGCTCTTGATAGGGAGGCCGAGCGTTCCGACAACTCCCGCTGCACTCGGCCCAGGTAGAGGTAGAAGGAGGTGAAGAGGACGGCAAAGATCGCGAGGCATATAAGGCTGTTCAGCAGCGCCGTGCTGTTGGCGGCTGCAATCTCTCCGGTCACGTCGCGCATCACCACGAGGTCGCCGATGGCAACGCCTCGGGCGTCGAGAAGGGGGATGAAAGAACCTCGCAGTGTCCGGCCGTCTGCCATCGTGGTGTCGAAACGCGTAACTGCGTGCGCGTGGTGGTGTTCGGAGAAATGGTCCGAGATGTTTGGGGGAATCTCGTCAAGCGTCCCAGATAGGAGGATGGAGTGCGGGAATCGGCCCCACTCCTCAGGCAGACGGAGGAACTTCTGGCGCGCCCTGTAGGCATCCTCCGTGAGATGCTCCTTGGAGACGATGAGACAGAGATCGACGTCGGAGGCCTGGGCGACGATCGGGATTATGTGGTCGATCTCCTCGCCGAGTTCGACGAAGCCGATGAGGCCCTGGTCGTCGAACCAGGGCATGACCACCCGCAGGGTTAGCGTGCCCAGAGGGCCGAGCTCAATCCCGCAAGACGGCTCGCCGCTTGCCCACGCGGTGACCGTTGTATGGCGGTCGATGGTGTCTCCGGCCTGCTCGGGCTTGTGCACCCGCAGCAGGTTGATACGTTGAGGATCGGTGAAGTAGAAGTGCGTGATCCCGTGCTCGGAGTGGAGCTGCTCGAACAGCGGCCTGGTCAGAGCAAGCAGCCGCGGCATGTCTGCTGCGCGAAAGGCGGTCTTCACCTGTTCGTTGTGGGTGAGCGTCTGAAGCGCAGCGCCCATCATGTGGGCACGGTCTTCCAGCTTGGCCTCGAGCGCATTGGGGACCGCATCCAAAGCGCTGGTCAGTTCGGCTTCGATGCCCGCTCGCTTATGTCGGTCGAGGCTGAATATGAAGCTGCCGAGCAGGATGGCGAGCGCGAGCGTGAGAGGAACGAGGACGCGAACTCTGATGCCGTTTTCGGCCACCGTTTCTGCCCCTATTGCTGACCCGAAACCCGATGACGAGGACGATCTGCCCGCGCAGGCGCGTGCGGACTCGTGAGTGGTCTCCAGGCGAGTAGATCGGACCCAGTTATGCCATTCCACATTCGGCAGCTACCAGGGGCGGCTGGAGTTGGGAACAGGTGGGGGAGAGCCAAACAACGGGGAAGGCCCCCCGCGGGTGAAGGCGCCCCCCGACTGAAACAGCAGCCGCCTGGCTGAGCGAACTCGTCTGCCCCGCGCCTGAGTGCGGCCGTGCGGAGTTTCCCGTCGCCCCACGTGCCGGATGCAGAGATGGCCCGGCAGGCTGTCAGGGTACCCTTCAGCACCCGCGCTAGGCGAGAGCATCGACGTCCGAGGCGGCACCGACGACGGCCTCGATGCCTGTAGTCAGACACTCGTCAACATCAATGCCGAGTGTAGCAGCATCTTCCATGCCCACGATCTTCCGACCGGTGTCTGGTGTTGGCTGCCTTGCCAGATCCAATGGTCGAGGTTTGTCGGTTCGAATCTCATTGATGTCTCCAATGACGAGAACGACCGGCTTCCGGACAGCTTGGGGATTGATCTTCGCCACTACAGCGAGTTCGCCACTGTCGAGACGGACCAGACTGCCGATTGGAAAGAGACCCACCGCGCTGATGAACGCGCTCACAAGGCGGCGATCAAGTAGCTCCCCTGCCTCCCTGCTAAGCTCGCGCATGACATCAGGTGGTTGGATCGCGTGACGGTAAGGCCGGTCACTCGTCATGGCGTCGTAGACGTCAGCAATGGCAACGATTCGGCCCGCTGGCGAGATGTTGATGCCGCTGAGGTGAGCCGGGTAGCCGCTGCCGTCCAGGCGCTCGTGGTGCTGGCTGATCGCCTGCAGCGAGCGCCCTGGAAGTCCTTTGGCCCGGGTTGCGATGTCAACGCCAAGGGACGGGTGTTGGTGCATCAGATCCCACTCGGTTGGTGTCAGGCTGCCTTCCTTCCTCAACAGCTCCGCGGGAAGTCGTGCCTTGCCTATGTCATGCAGGAGGCCGCCCACACCGATTTCCTCCATCTCCTCCACAAATCCGCTGCGCCTGGCAAGCATGATGGCCAGCACGCTGGTGTTGAGCGAGTGGGTGAAGGTGTAGGTGTCGAGACTCCTCAGCCGCAGCAGACTGGCGAATGCCCGTTCGTTGCGCTGCAGGCTCTCTAGTATTGCCCCCACCGTGTTCCGAGCCGCGCCCACATCAATGGGCTCGCCTGACTGCACCTGTTCGTTTAGGCGGGCCACCTGGTCCATCGCTGCGTGGCGAAGCGAGCGGGCAGCGACGACTTCCCCGACAAAGGGTGCAGTTGGCTCGATCGTTTCGGCCTTCTGCTCGGGGGCCTCGCCCGATGGTTCGAGAAGATACTCTTCGTCATCCTCGGCATCGTAGAGCCATCCGGTGCGAATGCCAAGATCCCGTTGCCGCTGCTTCACAGGTCGCGCAAGCGACTCCGGCGGTTCGTCGGAGAACACGACATCTGCGCGCAAGAGCCGATCCAGCTGCGTTGAACTTGCTATGCGCTCACCGCGCACGAGCAGGAGCAGACCGTAGCGCGTGAACGCATGACATGGCATTCGGCTGCCAACGTCCAGCTGTTGCGGGAGTTGGCGGCGACGATCGGCGGGCCTACGAGATCGGGAAGCGGTTCTCGGTCGCACAGTGATGACCTGTTCCTCTGGCTGCGCTCCAATCCGAGGTCGACTGCTATGCGTATGGCCGCGCCGACGGCGAACCTTCGCAGCTATGCCTGGCAGCTGTCTCTTTCCGTCGCGCCAGCCTGCTTGTCACCCCGCAGGACGCACGGCTCAGCATCTTGGTGGCGAAGGCGGCTTGGACCTCGCTGCCGCATAGTCTGCCGGCGATCCGCCCAGCAGCAGCGTCCACCGTCTTCCCCGCCGTTCGTGACATCATGGGCCGTGTCAGCAGCGGCCGGACGGATGCCCTGCTGATGGGCGCTCTGGTTCCCCGCGGCTCACGGCCGTACTTCCCCAGTTCCCAGGAGTCCATCCGGATCGGATGCACCCCCGCAATTCATGTTTCGGCAACTCCAGCGTGCTACATTACAGGAGTTGTTGGTTGTCGGAGGAACTGGCACTGGTGGCCCGGGTACGTGTTAAGTAGGCTTGGGACACCGGTTTCCAGGCGAGTAGATCGGACCCAGTTATGCCATTCCACATTCGGTAGCTGCCAGGGGCGGCTGGAGTTGGGAACAGGTGGGGGAGAGCCAAACAACGGGGAAGGCCCCCCCGCGGGTGAAGGCACCCCCCGACTGAAACAGCAGCCGCCTGGCTGAGCGACTCGCCTCGCTCCCGGGCTCTCACATCGGCAGCACGGCTCCGCCGCACATCGGCAGCACCGCTTCGCCGTTGACACTCCCGCGCGGGGCGTGCTATACTAGCTAGCACTGCAAGCAGACAAGCAATAGGGTGCTGAGCGCGCCACAATAGGGCGCTGAGCGCGCCGAGGAAGGTCGGGAAATGGCACAGGGCAGGAAGGTTCTCGCCGTGGACGACGAGCGGCATATCGTCCGGCTCATCCAGGTCAACCTTGAACGGGCCGGCTACGAGGTAGCGACCGCGTTCGACGGTGCCGAAGCGCTCAAGAAGGTGGAATCCGACAAGCCCGACCTGATCGTCCTCGACGTCATGATGCCCAAGATGGACGGGTTCGAAGTGCTCAAGCGTCTCCAGGCCAACCCCGAGAGCCGCGAGATTCCCATCGTTATGCTCACCGCGAAGGCCCAGGATGCCGACGTCTTCCGCGGCTGGGCCTCCGGCGTGAGCGCCTATCTCACCAAGCCCTTCAACCCCCTCGAACTCATAACTTTCGTCAAGCGCATCCTCAGCGGGTATGACCAGTACGACGACGGCGAGAAAGTCTTCGAAGTCTAGCGCAGTGGCACCGACTCCCACGATCGGCCCTCACTCGGAGGAGGAATCAGCTCACGCCTGGCTCTGGATCGCCGCGCTCGCGGGCGCCGCCGGTGCTGCTGTCGCTATCGCCTACCTCGTGCGCGGTCGCGATCCTGGTTATCGGCTGGACCGTCTTCTGCGGCGCTGCGAAGCTCGCATGGGGAACGTCGAGGAATCCCTGGAGAAGCTCGAGCAATCCCTCTCCAGCTCGCTCTCCTGAGCGCCCGCGTCGGCCAACGCGGTGGCTCCCCGCGCCGAGCGCTAGCCGGCCGCTCATTTCAGCGGGACAGACTCCTCTGCCCGCCGCGTCTGGCGCTGCTACATCTCGTCGCCGTTGACAAACCCTCCGGCCCCTGTACAATTGGGCATGAGAACGGACTTGGAGTGTGAGCTAGGGTATGAGCTTCCCCGTGCCCCTGACTGATAGCCTCGGCCGCCGTATAGACTATCTTCGTATCTCTGTCACCGAGCGGTGTGACCTTCGCTGCGCCTACTGCTACCCCCAGCGGGATAGTGACTCCATCCCCAGCGATACGTTCAGCGCCACTGACGTAGTCACCATCGCGGGGGCCGCTGTTGAGCTCGGGCTGCGCCGGATTCGCCTCACTGGCGGCGAGCCACTGCTGCGCGGTGATCTCGAAGACATCGTGGAGCGTCTCCGCGGTATCCCGGGTCTCCAAGACCTGGCACTCACAACTAACGGACAGATGCTCGCGGGGCGTGCGGCTGCTCTCGCCAACGCGGGCCTCATGCGCGTCAACATCAGCCTCGATTCCTTCGATCCCGACGTATACGCGGCCATCACCGGCGGCGGCGACCTCGCCGCGGTCCGCCGCGGCCTGGATGCCGCGCTCGCGGCCGGCCTCGCCCCCGTGAAAGTCAACGTGGTGCTCAGCTCTCCCGCCGCTCTCGACCGCGCGGCCCTGCCCGCCTTCGTGGAGCTGGTGCAGCGGCAGCCGGTGCACGTCCGTTTCATCGAGGCGATGCCCACCTGCTCTCACGTGGGCTACCTTCCGGCTCAGAGCGTGCTCGATGCCCTGTCGAGCCGGTACGATCTCAGGCCGGTGGTCGGGCCCGAAGGCGCCGGCCCCGCCCGCTACTACCAGTTGGACGGGTCCGTCGGGACCATCGGGGTCATCACTCCGATCTCCGAGCCCTTCTGCGCGCAGTGCAATCGCCTCCGCGTGAGCGCGCGGGGAGAACTCAGGCCATGCCTTTTCGGCCCCGCGGAATCGAGCCTCCTTCCGGCTCTGCGCGGCCGCGATCCCACTGGCGACGTGCTCCACCTGCTCGAGCAGGCCATCGCTGCCAAGCCTCGGCGCTATGGCGACGTCGCGGAGCCCTCCGGAATTTCCTCGATGCACGTCATCGGGGGCTAGGGCGACACGACCGCTCGCATGGCAGACGCTGCAAGAACCGCTGACGGCGCGTACCCCTACACCCGATGGAACTTCGTGGTCATCGTCCTCGACGCCGGCTTTTTCATGGCCTCACTCGCCTTCATCGATCCCGTCGCGGTGCTGCCCGTTCTGCTCAGCAAGCTCGGCGCCTCCGCTCTGGTCATAGGCCTCATGGGATGCGTACAGCGCGCTGGCTGGCTGCTGCCGCAGTTGCTCGTCACCAGCTTCGTCCTCCATCGCGACCGCAAGTTGCCGTTCGTCATCTATCCCGCCGCGATTAGCCGCCTGCCCCTGATCGTGCTGGCGGCAGTCTTCAGCGCGACGTGGGGCGTCAGCCACCCCGAAGCACTCATCGTGCTCACGTTTGTGGTCTTTGCTCTCTTCTTCTTCGGGGATGGCCTGGTCGGAGTCCCTTGGCACGACATCTGCGCCCGCACCATCCCTCCCACCCTGCGGGGCCGGTTCTTCGGCAGCATACAGCTCGTCAGCGGGCTGCTGGGGGTCGCCGTCGGCGAGCTGGTGCGGCGGGTGCTCGCGGATCCTTCCCTTCCTTTCCCTCAGAACTACGGGCGACTGTTCACCTTCCTCTGCATCGGGATGGTGACGTCCACCATCTTCGTCGCACTCATCAAGGAACCCCGGGGCAAGGCTGCCACCGAGGCCCAGTCCATCCTCCGGATCGTGCGAGCGATTCCCCTGACCCTTCGTCGCTATCCGCTCCTGCGACGGCTGATAGTCTGCCAGTTGCTCTGCGGACTTCCGTTGGTGGCGATGCCCTTCTACGCGGTCTACGCCACGGAGCGTCTGGGCCTGCCTCAGGATGGCGCCGGCCGG
>JAUVSA010000104.1 GCA_030597345.1 Bacillota bacterium | reverse complement strand
CAGATCGCCGAGGAGCTAGGACCACGCAAGCGAGTGGTCGTGATCCTGCCGGACACTGGAGAGCGTTATTCGAGTCTCGAGCCTTACTTCGACTTCACCGACGGGGTGAGGGCCGCCGCGCGCCGACGCGCCCGGGTAGCCACACCGTCCTAAACATCGTCGCGGTGAACATCAGAAAAGACATGGACTCCGTAGGGCAGGAGCTTGCTCCTGCCAGAGAACATGGCACAAGCAAGCTTGTGCCCTACGGGAGGGACTCGCCTCCCTTCATTCTTGATCGCGAACATGTCTAGCTCATTCGGGAGATGGAACGATGACATCGAAGAAGACCAACGGTGATCGGAAGGATGCGATAGAAGCCCGCGCGGAGGAGCTCAAGGCCGGGGGCTTCATTCCGCAGCGACAGAAAGGGAAGATCACCATCCGCTGCAAGGCCCCCGGCGGGAGACTCACGTCCGAGCGGTTGGAGAGAGTGGCCGCCGTGGCCCGCAAGTACGGCCGGGGCTTGGTGCATCTGAGCGTGCGCCAATCTCCCGAGATCCCGTATGTGGATCTCGCTGACCTCGACGCGGTAGTTCGAGAGCTGGCAGAGGCGGGACAGGAGATCGCCTCCTGTGGCAAGCGGTTCCGCGTGGCCACTGCCTGCGGCGGATGTGAGTACAATCCCAACGCGTGGACTGACACCCAGCGCCTCGCGCTGGAGTCGACTGCTCGTTTCTTCGGACAGGACACACCTCACAAGTTCAAGACTTGTTTCGCGGGCTGCGTCCGAGATTGTGTGAAGTCCCGCATGACGGACCTCGGCTTCCAGGGGATCGTGGAACCCCAACTGGTCCCCGAGAACTGCACACAGTGTACGCTGTGCATAAGTGTCTGCGAGGACGACGCACTCCGCATGGGAGACGACGACTTGCCGGCTCGGGATCTCGACCGGTGCATCTCCTGTGGCGACTGCATCAAGGTTTGTCCGTTTGACGCCATGGTGCCGAAGCGCACCGGACACGCAGTCTTCGTCGGCGGCACGCACGGAAAGCCCCCCCATGCGGCCTATCCGATCGCGGAATTCGTGACAGACGAGCAAGTGTCAGCCGTGATCGAGACCACCATCGAGTGGTACAGACTGCACGGCACCAGAGGCGAGCGCCTGGGCAACACTCTCGATCGGGTTGGGATCGACTGCTACCGCCGGGCGCTGCACGGAATCGTCGGCAATGACTTGCTGACTGCGGCCGACCTGGAGAAGCCAAAGTGGCGCCGCATTCTCTACCGAGGGCTGGTGGACACATTCCCTGCCTACGGCAACCTTGCGTCGGGAGAGCAAAGCGATGGCACGACAGCCTGATCTGAAGATCGATCTGCGAGGAACTCCCTGCCCTATGAACTGGGTGAAGACAAAGCTTCGGCTGGAGGATATGGATGCCGGGCAGTGCCTGGAGGTACTGCTGGACGACGGCGAGCCGATCCGCAGTGTCCCACGGAGCGTGAAGGCCGAAGGCCACAAGATCGTAGAGGTCACGCCTCTGGATGGCGGCTTTCGACTGCTGATAGAAGCTGTTTCATAACCTCCATCTGGAGTCTGGCAGCTTGTGCTGCCTGAGGTTATGAAACAGCAGCACAAGCCGCCAGGCTCCAACAGGCGCATTTCATGCCAGCGTCTCTAGCGGACAGCCAAGCGAGTGAGGGTTATGAAATGCGCTCTAGAAAGCGCCGGGTCGGACGCGTGATGGGCGGCCTGGCATAGCAAGGGGAGAAGCGGGGATGACTGCGAGCAACTGCTACACGACGGGTCTGAGATGTCAGGAATGTGGGCGCGACTATCCGGCCAAGGCCGTCTATTCCTGCGAATACTGCTTTGGGCCCCTGGAGGTCACGTACGACTACGACCGCATCCGTCGAGTCATGTCCGCCGATACCATCGCCTCCCGACCCCAGAATCTCTGGCGCTATCGCGAGCTGCTTCCCATCGCGGGTGAGCCGGCCCATGGGCTCAACTCCGGCTTCACCCCCTTGGTGCGGGCCGACAACCTGGCTCGGGAGCTCGGAGTGCAGGATCTCTATCTCAAGGATGACTCCGTCAACCGTCCGACGCTTTCGTACAAGGACCGCGTGGTGCCGGTCGCGCTCTCCCGCGCCATCGAGCTCGGCTTCGATACCGTCGGATGCGCCTCCACGGGGAACCTGGCAAACGCGGTTGCCGCCCACGCCGCCGTTGCCGGCCTGAGAGCGGTGATCTTCATCCCGGCAGGCCTGGAGCTGGGCAAGGTGCTGGGCACCCTCGTCTACGGGCCGTCCCTGATCTCTGTGAAGGGCACCTACGACGAAGTGAACCGGCTCTGCACTGAGATCGCGGCCAAGTATCCGTGGGCCTTTGTCAACGTGAATCTCCGCCCCTACTACACCGAAGGAGCGAAGACATGCGCCTTCGAGATTGCGGAGCAGCTGGGCTGGCGCGCGCCGGAACACGTGGTGCTGCCGGTGGCCGGAGGCACCCTGCTGCCGAAGGTCTGGAAGGGGTTCAGGGAGTTGCACGAGCTCGGGCTGATCCCCGAACTCCCGTCGCGGCTATACGCGGCACAGCCGGAGGGGTGCTCGCCTGTGGTGGACGCGATCCGGGAGGGAACTGACATCATTCGCCCGGTTCGCAGCCCTCAGACAATCGCTCTCTCCTTGGCCATCGGCAATCCGGCCGACGGGTACTACGTGCTGAAGGCGGTGTCCGAGAGTGGCGGCTATGGCGACATTGCGTCCGACCAGGAGATCATCGAAGGCATCAGACTCCTGGCGCGAACCGAGGGCATTTTCACTGAGACCGCCGGCGGCGTCACCATCGCGGTGCTCAAGAAGCTGATTGATTCAGGACGCATCCCCAGGGACGAGAGCATCGTGGCCTGCGTCACCGGCAACGGTCTCAAGACTACGGAACCCATGTCCGGGCGCCTTGGAGAGGCCCTCACAATCGAGCCGTCGCTGGCCTCGTTCGAGGACCGCGCGGGGAAGCTGTTGGAGCTGGCAGCGGCATGACTGGAGGCAACGAGCAAGGCCGGATCGCCCGCGAGCGGCCCGCGGCCCGTACCAGCACCGGAGCTGTGGTCGTTCTCACGGCGGCCCAGAGGTCACAACTCGTCGAGCACGCGCGGAACGCCTACCCCGAGGAATGCTGCGGCATTCTGATCGGCGTGCGGGGAAACTCGTCCGTTGTCTGCTCGGTCCATGCCGCGCGGAATCGCGAGGCTGTGCGAACCCGTGACCGCTATGAGATCGATCCACGACAGATTCTGAAGCTGGATCACGCGGCGGACAGCGAGGGCCGCGAGATCATCGGCTTCTATCACTCTCACCCAGATCACCCGCCAGTCCCGTCGCCGACAGACGGGGAATTCGCCTGGCAGGGCTATATATACCTGATTGTGGCCGTGACGGAGGGAGGCGAGACGGAGCTTAGAGCGTGGAGCTACGAGGAGGAGCAGCGTCGCTTCCGCGAGTGTCCGATCGAGCTCAGTGACGGCCCCTGTTCGACGCGGACCGGGGCCTGTCGACAATCATCTGCTCTGAGGAGGTGAAATGAGACCATGTCAGTGAAAGTGAGGATCCCCACACCCCTGCAGCCCTTGACCGACCACCAGCCAGAGCTGGAGGCCTCTGGCGAAACCCTGAGAGAAGTGTTGGCGAATCTGGAGGAGAGGTACCCTGGCATCAGAGAGCGTCTGTACGACGATGGGGGTACCCTGAGGCGGTTCGTCAATGTCTACGTGAACGACGAGGACATCCGCTTCCTTAAGGGCGAGGACACTGCGCTCAGCGATGGCGACGAGATCTCCATTGTGCCGGCCATCGCGGGCGGCGGACCGGCGTGCGGCTGAGGATGAGTCGAACGGGGCCGGTGCATCTGACAATCGAGTAGTTCGACCACGGAGGTGAAGCCGGATGGCTAAGAAGGCGGTGAAGCTGACCTTCCCGCAAGAGCTGATCAAGGAGCCCGTCACGTTTCGCATGGCGAAGGACTTCGACATCATCCCCAACATCCGCCGCGCGAGGGTGACCGAGACCGTCGGAGAGCTGGTGCTGGAACTGGAGGGAACAGAAGACAACCTCGAGCGAGGCATTCGCTACCTGCAGCAACAAGGTGTTCAGGTGGCGCCGGTTGAGGGCGACATCCTGGAGTAGGTGCGGTTTGCCAGAGCGGGAGATCCCCGCAGCTGCGAGCTACATGGAGTAGATGCTGTGACAGCCTTCACAGAGGAACAAATCGAGCGTTATAGTCGCCACATCATCCTACCTGAGGTCGGCGGCAAAGGGCAGCGGAAGCTGCTCGAATCAAAGGTACTCGTTGTTGGAGCCGGCGGCTTGGGCTCCCCCGTCTGTCTCTACCTGGCCGCGGCGGGAGTCGGCACTATTGGTCTCGTGGATTCCGACGTGGTCGAGCTGAGCAACCTGCAGCGCCAGGTGCTGCACGCCACCTCGGATGTTGGACGAAGCAAGTGTCTCTCAGCAAGAGAGACGATGGAGGCCATCAACCCAGACGTGCGGGTCGTCACCCACGACTTGCGACTGAGCTCGGCCAACATACTGGACATAATCCGTGACTATGACATTGTCGTCGATGGCAGCGACAACTTCCCCACGCGCTATCTGGTCAACGATGCCTGCGTCATGAGCGGCAAACCGCTGTCGCACGCGGGCATCCTGCGCTTTGAGGGACAGGTGACGACGATCATACCGGGGCAGGGCCCATGTTACCGTTGTCTGTACCCTGAGCCTCCTCCGCCGGGAATGGTGCCAAGCTGCCAGGAGGCCGGCATACTCGGGGCCACCGCCGGAGTGGTGGGCACGATCCAGGCGGCCGAGGTGCTGAAGCTCATCTTGGGGATAGGCAATCCCCTTGCAGGACGGCTGCTGCTCTACAACGCGCTGGACATGACCTTCCGGGAAGTGGCCGTAGTGCGTCAGCCGGAGTGCCCTGTATGCGGCGACAATCCGACTGTTACCGAGTTGATTGACTACGAGGAGTTCTGCAGCCTTCGCGGGCGCGGAACAGCAGCAGTCTCTGAGGAGGTTACATCGTGACCAGTGACAATAACTTGATCGCTCTGCGCCTGTATGGGCCCTTGCGCGCTGCCGTTGGGCAGCCCGAGGTCCGCCTCCCTTGTGCCGGAGCCACCGTCGAGGAGGTACTGGTGCGTTTCGTGGAGGAGCGCGACGACGACGTCCGCTCGTTCATCTTCGATGGCCAAGGCAACCGGTGGCGGAGCCTGATAGTGCTGCTCGATGGTGAACCGGTTCACGACAGCCAGGCCACGCGGGTCAAGGCAGGCGATGTGATCAGTCTGCTCCTGCCGCTGGCCGGGGGTTGAAGGCTGGCCACCCGCCGCTGACCACGCGGCCCCCAGTTCTCAGGCCCAAGGCGCCAGCCGCGGTCGCCTCCAGGGGCTGTGAACAGAGGACAGCGGCCGCCGCCTAGAAACGCCAGGAAGACGCCGGAACCTCATGCTCGTCTTTGCGCTATTGGGATTCGCCTACGGGATCGTGCTGCAGCGCAGCAGCTTCTGCTTCGCGCGAGCCGCCTACGAGCTGTTCCTGCTTCGCACCCGCTACGCGGTATATGGCGTGATGGCGGGCCTGTTGACGGCCACCGTTGGCTTCGGCGCAGTGTCACTGGCGAGAAGCCACCTTGGCATCCAGGGGCACGGCAACCTGTTGACGCTTCCCGCCGGAGGAAGCACGCTCCTCGGCGGAGTCCTCTTTGGCATCGGCATGGTCATCTCCGGTATGTGCGCGGCGGGCACGCTCCAGCGGATTGGCGAAGGCTACGCGATAGCTTGGGCCGTGCTGGCAGGAATCATCGCCGGCGCCGCGCTGAATCCGTTCCGAGGACTGTATCTCCGCGAGCTGATCCCCCTCCGGTCCGGTCCCTCACTTGCACAATTGATCGGTCCCGGTGCAGGCTTCCTCATGACAATCGCGGTGCTCGCGGTCCTTTGGATCGTCCTGGCGCGCAGCGGAGCCGCCCCTCGTCGCCCCGCCGCGCCCGAGCCTTGGCGCGCCAGAGCCCGTGCGTTGCTTACGCCTCCAGTGGTCGGGGGAGTCCTGCTGGGCGTGTTGAACACAGTCCAAATGGCAGCCGTGATGCCGTGGACAGTGGGCTACCCCCTCACACTGGTCCCGGGTGTCCTCTCGGGAGGTCCCTCTCAGGCCACTGTTCGGGCCGCGCTGCCCTTGCTTGCGCTGGATGGCTGTATGGTGTTGGGGGCCCTCGTCGCCGGAGCCGTGGGCAGGGGCTTGAGTTTTCGCTGGCCCCGGCGGCGTGTGGAAGTCATCAACGGGCTCGGCGGCGGTATTCTCATGGGCTGGGGTATACAAACTGCGCACGGCTGTAACATAGGCGGAGTTTTCAGCGCGATTCCGTCGCTCTCCGTCAGCGGGTGGCTTTATCTGCCGGCGATACTCTTTGGCGCCTGGCTGGGGGTGAAGATCATCAGGAGGACGGGCTGAGCCGCGATGACGCTGCAGACCGAGAGCGGCCGCGAGCCCCCGCGGGATTCCGTCGTGCCGACCAGCCCCGCCCTGTCGAGGTGGCGAGACCGAGTGGTGGCGCCCTGTCTTGCCGTCAGCGCAGTCATCCTCGGGTGGCTTTTCTGGGAGTTCGCCCACACCAACCGCACGCTCGACATGCGCGCTCTTCAGATCAGGCTCTTCTTTGCAGCCTTCGTCGTCTTCCTGCTCGCAGTGTCCATTGTCTTGCGCTCCAGCGTCTCCCGACCCGGGCGCCTCGCCTGGGGGATCGTCATCGCGGGGATCCTGTTTCGCCTCAGCGTCGCGCCCGTTCTCCCGGCCACCACTTCCGACATCTATCGGTACCTGTGGGAGGGGCGTGTTGTTCGCGCCGGCTTCAACCCCTACGCGGAGCCTCCCGCCTCCCCCCAGCTTGCCCATCTTCGTGCCTGGGTCTGGCCTCTCGTTCAGCACAAATCGGTGCCGGCCGCATATCCGCCGCTCGCGCAGTACGTCTTCGCCCTCGCCGGCATTCTCCCAATCCACCGCGTCATCGGCCTGAAGCTGCTCTTCGCCGCCTTCGACATACTCACGTTGCTGCTGCTGCCTGGGCTCCTCGCCCGCCTGGGCCGGCCTCGTTCCTGGGTGATCCTGTACGCTTGGCATCCACTCGTCGTGTGCGAGGTCGTGGCACGCGGGCATTTCGACGCCCTGGGCATACTGCTGCTGGTTGCCGCGATGCGTCTCTCTCTGGTCGCTTCCGCACGTGGCCGCTCTCTGGCCGGAGCCGCTCTTGGCGCAAGCATCGTCGCCAAAGGCTATGCCTTGATAGTGGCGCCGGTCTGGCTGCTGGCGGCCCGTCCCCATGCTCGCGCCTTCACCCTGGCTCTGCTTGGGGTTGTCGCTCTCGCCTGGCTCCCATTCTTCTCTGCTGGCGCCGGTCTGGCGCGGGGAACGATGATGTACGCGGAGAGCTGGCGTGGGAACGCGAGCGTGTTCGCGCTCGTCGATGTCGCCCTCGGGCGCGTCACTCTGCATCACGCCACCGCCGCCCGGGCGATCTG
>JAUVSA010000318.1 GCA_030597345.1 Bacillota bacterium | reverse complement strand
CACCGCGAGCCCATGGTCGCCTACGGGGCCGCTCACCAGCACCAAATCTCCCGCCCTCGCGCCCGATCCCGACACCTCCACTCCCTCCGGCACCTCTCCCACACCGGAGGTCGAGATATACACCCCGTCCGCGCTTCCCCGCGGTACCACCTTCGTGTCCCCACAGATCACCCGGACCCCCGCCTCTTCAGCCGCCGCACCCATCGAGTCCACAATCCGCTCCAGGTCGGAGATCAACAGCCCCTCCTCCAAGATGAAGCTCGCGCTCAGCGCCACCGGCCTCGCCCCCGCCGCCGCCAGGTCGTTCACCGTCCCGCACACCGCAAGCTTCCCGATATCCCCGCCGGGAAAGAAGATCGGATCCACCACAAACGCATCCGTCGTGAACACAAGACGAGCGCCCGTTCGGCGGGAGCTTGCCTCCTGCCACAGGCCGATCCTCGCGCTATCATCCCCCGGCGGCCCCCCCGTGCCCAGTCGCGACACGAAGACGCGCTCGATCAGCTCTCCCATCAGCTCCCCCCCATCCCCATGCGCCAGCAGCACCCGCTCCTCGCTCACTGATCCATCTCCTGCCCTCGATACCGATACCACGCCTGACATGCCCCCTCGCTCGACACCATGCAGGCCCCCACCGGCTTCCTCGGCGTGCACGCCTCCCCAAAGAGCGGACACTCGCGCGGCTCTATCACCCCCCGCAGCACGTCTCCACACCGGCACCCGGCCGGCTCTACCGCCTCCGGCGCTTCCACCTCGAACTTCCGTGCGGCGTCGAACCCCCCGAACTCTTCCCTGACCTCATACCCGCTCGCCGGAATCTCCCCCAGCCCCCGCCACCGGGCATCTGCCACCTCGAAAACCTCCCCCATCAGCTCCTGCGCCTTCCGGTTCCCCTCCGGCCGCACCACCCGGCTGTACTCCACCTCCACCTCCGATCGCCCCTCAGCAATCTGCTCCAGCAGCATCCTCACCGCCCCCAGCACATCCGCCGGCTCGAACCCCGTCACCACACACGGCTTCCCCCGCTCCGCCACCGGCCGATAGGCATCGCCCCCAATGATAACACTCACATGTCCCGGACAGATGAACCCGTCGATTCTCACCTCCGAGTCGAGCAGGGCCATCATCGCCGGCGGAATCAGCTTGTGCGCGCACCACACTGAGAAGTTCCCGAGCCCCCGCCGCTTCGCCTCCGTGATCGCCCGTGCCACCGCCGGCGCCGTCGTCTCAAACCCGATCCCGAAGAACACGACCTGCTTCTCGGGCTCCCGCTCCGCCGCTGCCACCGCGTCCATCGGCGAGTACACGACCAGCACCTCTGCCCCCTCCGCCCGCGCCTGCTCCAGGCTCTTCTCCGTTCCCGGCACCCGCACCATATCCCCGAACGTCGCCAGCCTCACCCCCTCCACCCCTCCCAGTGCGATGAAGAAGTCGATCTGCTCCTGCGGAGTGACACACACCGGACACCCCGGCCCCGAGATCAGCCTCACCCCTTCCGGCAGCGCCTCCCGGATTCCGCAGCGCGCAATCGCGACCGTGTGCGTTCCACACACCTCCATCAGCGCCGCCGAGGGAGCTGCCATCCCCTTCAGCCGCGCCGCCAGCCGCCTCAGTAGCTCGGGATCGCGCAGTTCCGTGAGGCCTCTCACCGCTTGTCCTCCGCGCTCTCTGGGAACAGTCGCGCGAACAGCCTCAGCGTCTCCTCCGCCTCCTCCGGCTCCAGCCGCTCAATCGCGAGCCCCGCGTGCACGATCACATAATCCCCCACCTTCACCCCCTCAACCAGATCCACGCGCACCTCCCGGCTCACCCCCGCCTCCTCCACGCGCGCCACCGGCCCCTCCATCTCAACCACTTTCATCGGCACTGCCAAACACATGAGTCTACTCCCGCTTTAATCTACACTCCCGCTTACTGTAGGGCGCGGTCTCCCGACCGCGCCGTCGCGTCTCCCCTTCTGTCATTCTGAGCGCCAGCGAAGAATCCCGCCGTTCTTGTCGCCCATTCATCAGTCTACCCGCAGTCTACCCGCGGCCGCTCCCCACCACCGCCTGCCCCAGACTCATCCCCCCATCATTCGGCGGCACCCCTCTGTAGGGCGGGGTCTCCGTGCCCCGCCACAGCTCTTCACCACTCCAGCGTCGCTATCTCCCCCTGGTACGGCCATTCATCCGGCGAGACCACCAGTCGTGCGCGCGCTGGGTTCATGCGTACATACTCCCACTTCTGCCCATAGGACTCTGCGCTTCGCAGCAGGTGATCGAAGAACTCCCGCTGCCATCCGAAGGACGGCCGCACCGTAGTCCTCATCTCTTTCCGCGTCCAGCTCTTCCAGCTTCCCACGAAGACGCTGAGGCTCTTCGCCTTATCTCCGCAGGGCGCTGCGAAGAAGTGCACGTGATCCGGCATCACCACATAGCGCCCGATCGCCCATCCAAACAAGCTGGGGGCGGCCCGCCAGCTATCCACTAGGATATCAACGGCAGCCGCGTTTGCCAACAATGGTGATCTCCCGCGAACGCAACAGGTAAGGTAGAAGATATGAGCGCGCGCCGGCAGGTAGACGCGATCGAGACGCCGCAGATGCTTGCGTTCCTTGCGCATCTCAACACCACCTCAGGCGGGGCGCGGAGACCCCGCCCT
>JAUVSA010000255.1 GCA_030597345.1 Bacillota bacterium | reverse complement strand
CGCTCTGGCTCACGGTAGCTCTTCCTCCTAGCGTGGCAAGTCCGGCCGAGGCCGCCAGCGTTCTTCTGATGAATTCGCGTCTGTTCATTGCCTCATTGCCTCATCGGAAATCGTCGACGTGGCTGAGCTCCGGGATGGGAAGTGCAGGTTCCTTGTCGCGGAGGGCAGAGAGCGGGTGGGCGCGCCGCGGCAGACCGGTGATGGGTTCAGCGCAGACCACAGTGAGGGCCCGAGGGACTGAACCTGACGGGCGGCGGTGGGGATATGGGTCAGTGGTCGTGGTCCGCGTGGTCGTGCTCGCGCTCGGCGGGAGGCTGAGAAGCAGGCTCGAGTGTGGGCGGCGAGGGAGCGGGCCCCGCGGGCTCCGGGGCTGCATGGCCATGATCGCCGTGTGTGTCAGGCGACGTCGGCAGCGGAGAGGTCGGCGGCTCGTGCGCGGCCGGGGCATGATCAAGGTGCTCGACGAACTCATGCTCGTGCCCCTCGGCTTCCTCGACGATCTCGCGGCGATGGACGGCGAGGGCGAGGGCGCCGATGAGGAGGACCGCGGCGATGAGCGCGGCGATGAGGGTGAGGCTGCGCGTTCTCTGCATGTGTGACCTCCGAAGGCTAGAGGGAGAATCGTTCGTACGCGATACGGTGAGATGGAATGCCTAGGTTCTTAAGCGCGGAGATGACTTGCGTCATCATCGGGGGCGGACCGCAGACGTAGTACATTCTCCGCGGCAAGTCGTCTGTCACTACCCGCTCTATCGTGCCGCGATCGACGTATCCTGTTTCGCCTTTCCATTGTCCGTCGGCGTGGCTCAACACATGGGTGACTTTGAGGCGCGGATGACCGCCGGCCGCGATCTGGTCGAGTTCGGACCGAAATACGATGTCGGCCTCGGTGCGGTTGGCGTATATGAGGAGGATATCAATGTCGGCCTGGGTGTCGCGCATGTGGCGGAGCATGCTGATGAAAGGGGTGATGCCGATGCCGCCGGCGATGAAGACGAGGTGAGTATGGTCGGGGTGGAGAGTGTAGGTGAAGCGGCCGTAGGGGCCCTGGAGAGAGACGAGGTCGCCGGGGCGGGTGTGACCGATGGTGGCGGTGAAGTCGCCCGACTCTTTGATGGTGCTGGCGAAGCTGTCTTGGGCGGGGCTGGAGGAGATGGTGAAGGGATGCTCTTCGACGGGGAGGCCGCGCTGGCCGCGCCAGAGGGTGAGGAAGTGGAACTGCCCGGGGCGGTAGGTGAAGGGCGGCCGGCCCGGAGGCGGCTGGAGGCGGAGGGTCCACACATTGTGGGTTTCCTGCTTGACCTCAGCGACGCGGTAGGCGCGGCGGCGCAGCAGGGAGGGCCGGATCAACTTGTGGTAGCCGTAGCTGAGGGCGGCGATGCCGAGCATCACCCACCAGAGGGTCCGCATCGCTTGCTCTTGGAAGTCGCCGCCAGTGTATCTGGCGTGGATGAAGGCGAGGCCAAAGATCACGGTCGCCTGGTTGTGGAGAAGACGCCATCGCTCGAAGCCGAGGCGCAGCTGCGGGCGGAAGATGCTGGCGAAGACCTGGATGAGAAGGAGGAGGAGAGCGAACTTGCCGAGCCAGATGCGCCAGGAGAGGTCGAGGCGAGCAAGGAGTCCCCAGCCGGCGCCGCCGAGGACGAGAAGCACGGGGTGGAGGGCAATCAGTGCAATGGCAAGGACCGCCATCGCTTTGTGATAGCCGAAGAGAAGATCGAGGCCGAATGGGCGCTCGACCCAGTGGAGGCGGGCGGACAAGAGAAACTGGAGCGCGAGCAGAGCGAGGCCGATGAGGCCGAAACTCCGTCCCAGCTCATAGATGAAGCCGTGGTCGGTGAGGGGACGGCTGAGGGCGGCCACGGCGAGGGGGAGCAGGATCAGAGCGGTGTAGACGAGGAGGAGGAGGGCCCCCCACCAAGGACGCTCCATGGCGGTTGCCGGCAGAGGGTGTGGTTTGTGGGAAGTGGTCAATCTGCTCTCTTCGCGGTAGGAATGGAGAAGGTGAAGGTGGCACCGCGGCCGAGCTTGCTCTCCACCCAGATCTCTCCTCCGTGGGCCTCGACGATCATCTTGCAGAAGGTGAGGCCGAGGCCGGTCGAGGCACGCCCACTGGAGGGCCGAGAGTTTCCAACGGTGGCGAACTTGTCGAAGATGCGCTGCTCGAATCCCTTGGGCACGCCGGGGCCGGTGTCGGAGACACTGACGAGGAGACGCGGGCGGTGGTCATCGGTGCGGGCCGACACGGACACCTCTCCGCCGGAGGGTGTGACCTTGAGCGAGTTGCCGACCAGGTTAGCCACGACACGCCGGAGTCGCTCGGGGTCGCCGTAGACAGGTGGAACATCTTGCGGCCAATCGATCCTGATTTCGATGTCGTGGTTGTGAGCTAGCTGCTGGAGGGCCTCGACGCCCCCGGATATGAAGTCCGCCGGGGTCACGAGCTGAAGCTGAATGACGGGGTGGTCGGCCTCGAGCCGGGTGACATCAAGCAAGTCGTTGACCATGTCGAGCAGCTCTGTGCCGCCGCGGTAGGCGATGTCGATGAGCGCTTTCGTGTCCTGTGGCAGGTCAGGGTTATCGTGTACGCCCTCCAGGCCGCCGATGACCGCAGTGAGAGGCTGTCGCAGATCATGGACGAGTGTGCTGGTGAGCATATCCTTCTGGCGATCGAGCTCCTCCAGCTCTCGGTTCTTCCGCACCAGGGCGCGGATGACGAAGAATGCGACAACGCCGGCGGCCGCTGTCTCCACGATAAGTGAGACGAGGTGATAGCTCAGCATGGAGACGCGCATCAGGTACAGGTGGCTGGCGATCTGCCAGCCAGCGAAGATGTAGAAGGCCAGAACGGTCAGAACGGCGACGGGGCTCCTCAGAAGCCCCCTGACGCGGCCAGTCATGAAGATCTCCAACTCTCTGTCGGATTACCTCCCCTGCCCCCTTCCGCACCCGCCCTTGTGCCGTTGCTTCTATGCCCCCCCCCCCCGCTCTTCCCCCAATTCCCGGCCCCATGTGCGCAGGGCCAAACAGCGTGGCATTCCGTCAGTACCAAGTGTCGGGTGTGACCCCTTTCTCCAGGCTGGTCGGAGGGTCGTGATCGTAGGAGGCACATTCTTGTGCCGACAGCGTGCACAGTAGGTCACGACAAGAATGTCGCTCCTACGAACCCAGCATTTGGGCTTACACCTCAAGTGTCGGCTGACTTGACTAAAGTCGGCATGGCGGGGTATAGTAGAGGTGGGGGCCGAGGCGGCAGGAGGTGGCCTACGGCCGGCCGGTCCGAGGCCGCCTACGAGGGGTGCTCGGCGGGAGGCTCGCATGGCAGCGTATGCATACTGCCGGGGGTGCAACATCCCGGGCCGGCTGCCCTACGTGGAGAAGTCGACGCGAGCCGTGTTCGATCGGCTGGGCGTTGACGTGGTGGACGTACCTGGACTGACGTGCTGCCCCGAGAAGACGATGATCCGCAATATGAGCCACCGGACGTGGCTGCTGACGGCGGCGCGGAACCTGGCAGTGGCGGAGGAGGCGGGACGGGCCT
>JAUVSA010000266.1 GCA_030597345.1 Bacillota bacterium | reverse complement strand
GCTGGTGACGTCTAGTCCGCTGGAGTTTGCCAGGCGTCGCTCCGCGACGGACCAGCCGGCGCTGGCGGAGACTTTGACCTCGTCGTTGTAGGCCTTGACGAGGTCGCGCATTTCGGCGCCGACGGCGACCAGGTCTTCCTTGGGTATTCTCTCGACCTCCGGGTCGTAGGTCTCCACCTGTGGGAAGTCGGATGGGCCGGGGAAGTCGAACTTCGCCTCGCTGCCGAACTGGGCGAGTTCGATGGCGCGGGCGACGACGGCTTCCACTTCCTCAGGGTCGGTGGCGTGAGCGCTGCCGAGCTTTCCGTTGACGATGACTCTGACGGCGAGGTGGGTGGTCTGGGCGACCTGCACCTGTTTGAGCTTGTCGTCCTGGTACTGGGCGTTGGTGAAGCGATTCGCAGTCAGAGATATCTCGGCGCCCTGGGCGCGCTTGGCGGCTGTCTCGAGTGCTCGTTCGATCATTGCTGTCCTCCGACGACGACCCCCTGGATGCGGAGGTGGGGGCTGCCGAGGCCGACCGGCAGCGGACTCTGAGCGCCCTTGCCACAGCCGCCGCCTCCGTCGGCCCAGGCGAAGTCGTCTGCGATGAGGTCGATGTCCTTCAGGGTCTGAAAGACGTTGCCGGTGAGGACGATGTCGCGGACGAGCTCGGAGACTTTACCGCTGCGGATCATGTAGCCGTAGGCGGCGCTGAAGGTGAACATCTCGCCCATGGTCTGGCCGCCGATCATATCGCAGGCGTAGAGGCCGAGTTCCACGTCCTTGATAAGGTCTTCGAAAGAGGTGTCGCTCGGCTCGATGTAGGTGTTGGTCATGCGGACGATTGGAGGGAAGTTCCAGGCGACGGCGCGGGCATTTCCGGTGACGTCCTCGTTCATCTTGCCGGCGGTCTCGCGGTTGTGGAGGCGGCCGACGAGGATGCCGTCCTTGATGAGGTAGTTTTTGCGGGTGGGGACGCTCTCGTCATCGAACGGGTGGGTGCCGCGGCCGCCGGGGTAGGATCCGTCGTCCACGATGGTCAGGTGATCGGGGCCGAAGCGCTTTCCGAGGACCATGAGGTCGCGGAGCTTCTCGTTTTCGTAGACCGCGTCTGCCTCGCTGAGGTGGCCGAAGGCTTCGTGGGCGAAGACGCCGCCGAGCTTCTGGTTGACGACGATGGTGTAGGTGCCGCCCTGGACGGGTGGGGCCTGGAGCAGATCGGCCGCGCGCTTGGCGGTGGCCTCGGCCTTGGCTTCCAGGCCGAGCGCGGCATCGAACCCGGCGGCGCGGCCGATGCCTTCATGCGCGCGCTGCACGAGGTTGCCCTCTCTGGCGACGGCGTTGAGGGAGACGACCAGGTCAGGTCGTGTCTCCTCGAAGTAGCTGCCCTGGGTGTTGGCGAAGTATACCTCGCGGTAGCGGTCTGAGTAGTAGGTCTGGGTGGTCTGGATCTTGGGGTGAAGGCCGAGCATGAGGCTGTTGTACTCCCCGAGCACGCGCTGCTTCTCGGCGAGGGGGACGCCGCGGAAGTCGCGCTGCATCTTGGGCGGCGGGATGATCTTCTCGATTGGCTCGACCTCGGCGAGGTGGCTTTGCTCTCTGCCAACGAGGCGGGCGCAGGCGACGGCTTCGGCCACCCGTGACCGGAGGTCGGAGAGGTCGTTGAAGGTGACGATGCCCCAGCCGCCCTTGACGAGGGCGCGGGCGACGCCGCCCAGCGAGCTGGAGGAGGAGATCGCATCCATCTCGGGACCGCGGAAGCCGAGGCCGGTTTGCTCCGTGCGCTCGATTCTGATCTCCGCGTAGTCCGCGCCGGTGTCGCGGAGCGCGTCCGCCATTCGATTTCGCATCGTGTCGGTCTCCTCGCCTCGGCTGGACAAATGGCTGCGGCGCTGCCCGCGCGTAGGCCCCGCGCGGGGCGCGGGTCAATGCTCTTTCTCTCGAAACGGACTGTGTCCTGCTGCTCGCACGGCAGCAATGAGCCCGCGGCGCGACGCGTCAGTCTGGTGTAACCAGGAAGCCCTCCTCACCGCGGTCCTTGACGACGTTGGCTGCTATGGCGGCGACGGTGAGGAGCATCTGGCAGCCGAGGGCGGCGGGGCGATGCGTTTCGCTCGGCTCAACGCATGGCGGCCCTGCTGGACCCGCCTGCGCCACCAGGGGGGGAGGGTGCTAGAGGCACCAGATGGCTTTGACGGCGAGGCGGGTGACCCACTTCGGGGCATTCGGGTCGCCGACTACCACGAGCAGGTCCATGCCGCGGCGCACCCGCTGGCGGTATGCTCCGTACACGTTCGTGTCGGAACCCATGCGGACGAGCCGCGCGCTGATGCTCTTCTCGTCAGTAACGTCGTAGGTCGTGGTCAGCACCAACTGTCGGAACCACTGCGGCGGAGTGATGTCCCCCTCGTAGTCGATGTCGGCTGCGTAGGCTCGTTCGGCAGTCAGTTTGGCGGACCAGCGCTCGCCCAGCCGAAACCCCTGCGACACGCTCTGATAGCGATAGGACTCGCCGTAACGCTCGCCCCATGTGATGCCAACACCACCGGTCCGGTAGACATCCTGCCAGTTCCAGCCGAGGTTCAGGCCGTTGGTGACTACGTCGAAGCCGTCTCTCTCGCCGCGGTTCGCACTAGCCCACAGGCTCCATCCGTTCCGCCACGTGGTGCCGTGGTCGAGCCACACTCTTCGCCGCGGGCCGAGCTGGGACTCGCCAGTTGCCGCGCCGCCGTAGAACTCCGTGGTCAGGACTGCTCCTTCATCATGCGAGCGAGTATGGCTGAGGCCTACGTCGAAGTCATGCACGCCGGTCTCGGGGACGTACCCGTCATCGGCCCTGAACTCCTCTCCCACAGAGCTGTATCCTGCCCATATGCCGAATCCCTGGTCTCGCCACATCGACGCGTCGAGCTCGATGGCGTGATCGTCGCCCCCATCGCCGCTGGTGTTGCTGGCAAACCACTGCGC
Source organism: Bacillota bacterium (assembly GCA_030597345.1). Classification (GTDB taxonomy): domain Bacteria; phylum Armatimonadota; class Hebobacteria; order Hebobacterales; family Hebobacteraceae; genus JAUVSA01. The sequence goes on along the minus strand of JAUVSA010000266.1, from coordinate 481 downwards.
GCTCATGGACCTGCTGCCGCCCGGGAAGGGGAAGCTCCAGCCTGACCCAAGCCCAAGCGCGAGGTTGTCGGGATCGCCGGGGACGCGCCGGTCGACACCGGAGAAAGCGACGTTGCCCTTTGTCCCGAAGAGGTGCTCGTAGTTCCACACCAGGTGGTTTTCGCCGCCTCGGCGATATGCATCCAGGAGCCCGAACCGGTGGGGGCCCACAGTGCCGAATGCCTTTGCGCCCCAGTCCAGCTCTCCGACCCGTCGGCTGTAGAAGAGATTCACGGGTCCTTGGGACCACTTTCCGCCCTGGTAAGGTCCGTAGCCGCTTCCTTCCTGGAAGAAGGGCCGGTACTCGGGCAGATAGCGCTCCACAAACGTGAAGTCGATGGTCTCCACTACGTCCTCAAGGTTGGTGAAGTCGGGATGGTAGGTGGCGAGAGTGACGACTCCGTTCGGAAACGTCCCCTTGAAGTCGAGTCCTGCGGTCAGG
>JAUVSA010000331.1 GCA_030597345.1 Bacillota bacterium | reverse complement strand
CCTGCACCACCGCGCCCCGCGCCTCGATCACCGCGCCCTCGCTCTCGATGATCTCTGCCACTCGTCCCCCGATATGCGCCTCCACCTGCACTCTCCGCGGACGTTCCCGCACCCGCACATGCCCGGAGGCAGCGCTCGCCTCCTCCAGTGTGCCGGCGACCGGCGACCGCACCTCCGACTTGAACAGCCCCCACAGGCCCTGCGTGCGCGCTATCACCTCCCCGACATCGACTGCTTCCCCGGGATCCTTCACGAGATGAGAGGCCAGCTCCTGCGGCTCCACCCGCAGCATCTCCGCCGCCCGCACCGTGTGCAGGTCGCCCGGCATCTCCGCTCGCGCCACCACCGCCTCCGCCTCGATCGCATCGCCCGCATGCACCAGCACTTCCCCGCGCATCGGCAGCCGGCGCACCTGCCTGCCCACGGCGTCCGCGGTGACCCTGAGGCCCGGCGTGTATGCCACCGCCATCAGACCGTGCCTCCCGGCAATGTGCCCACCGCCCTTAACCACTCGCCCATCCTCCGCGGGCGCTCACTTTCACTCTCACGCACGCGCAGCGGCCGCCCCCGTCCGTCGAAGATCACTCCCACCGCTCCCCCCGCCAGACCGCCGCTCCAGTGCCGTCCTCTTCCCGCGCCCACATCCATCCCGCGCCGCGGCCGCAGTGTTGACTCCCGCTCCTCGCCCGCGGCCAGCGGCAATAGGCGCAGTTCCCCCGCCCGCAGCTCGCCCGTCTCCTCCCCGATCTGCCACTCCAGGATAACCTCGCCCTCCTTCGCCCGGCCGACGGGGGCGATCACCGTTCCCAGCGGCACCAGGCAGTCCCGCCGAAACACCTCCATCGCCGCCTCCGGCAGCACCGACGCAAGCACCCCAAGCTGCGGCATCATGAAGATCGAATCCACCGTCAGCCGCGTCACCCCCTGGGGCTCGAACGCGTCGATCAACATCATCGCCGCCTGCGCCCGCCGCGGCGCGTGCGACAGAATCCCCCCACTCCCGATTATCAGCCCCAGCGACATCATGTCCACCAGCGTCTCGCCTCCGGCGACCTGGGTGAACAGGTCGCCCATCGTGCGGGCCTGCTGCACCCCCTTCAGGCCCGAGGCGAGCGCGCCATGGTGTATCAGCGCCAATCGCAGCGCCTCCCGCGCCACCGCTTGCTCGACCATTAGATCTTCAACCGTCTGCGGAATCGTCGTCGGTCGGATCATCTTGTTTCGCAGCCGATTCCGCAGCTCGTCCCGCTCCATCGGCGCCGGCACCCACCGCAGAATCCCCTCTGCCCCCGCCTCTGCCAACACATTGCACACGCTGTAGCTCAGTCCCAGGTTCGCCGAAACCGTTCGGTTGAACCGGTCTCCGAACACCGAGAACACATCCGTCGTCGCGCCCCCAATGTCCACCGCCAGCACGTCCGCCCCCTCCTCTCGTGCCGCGAGTTGCACCATCTCCCCCACCGCCCGCGGGGTGGACATTACCGGCGCGCTCGTCCACGCCAGCAGCTTGTCATATCCCGGCGCCTGCGCCATCACGTGCTCCAGGAACAGGCGGTGGATGGCCTCTCCCGACGGCCCCAGGTTCTCCCTATCCAACTGCGGCCGCAGGTTCTCCACCCTCAGCAGATCGACCCGGTCGCCCACTACCTCCTGCACCCCCTCCCACGCGGCGCTGTTTCCCGCATAGATGACCGGCAGCTTGAAGTCTCTACCCAGCCTCGGCCGCGGATCGGCCGCCACCAGCAGCTCCGCCGTATCCAGCAGATGCTGGACCGTCCCCCCCTCCGTCCCGCCCGACATCAGTATCATGTCCGGCCGTATCGAGCGGATCCGACCGACGCGCTCGTGATCCTCCCGCCCATCGTCCACCGCGATCACGTCGATCACAATTGCCCCCGCGCCCAACGCCGCCCGCTGCGCCGACTCCGCCGTCATCGTCTTCACCACCCCGGTCACCAGCATCTGGAGCCCCCCGCCGGCGCTCGACGTGGAGAGATAGAGATCGGCTCCCAGCTCCCCCTCCCGTGGCGTGCGCACCATGTCGTCGGCCAGGAACCGACGTTCGGTTAGCTCCTCCAGCTCGCCCACCGAGTTGAGCACCCCCACCGTCACATCGTCGAACGGCGCCTCCACCGTCGTCGGCGCCTCCCCCCTCCCGCGCAGGCGATACTCCCCGTCGGCGCGCTCGATCAGGATCGCCTTCGTGGTGGTCGAACCGCAATCGGTGGCAACTATT
>JAUVSA010000218.1 GCA_030597345.1 Bacillota bacterium | reverse complement strand
GACGAGTTCGAGGGAGTCGTCGAATTCCTCTCCTCCCCTACCCCGGCCGCGGTGCTGACTCACGAGAAGTTCGTGGCGGGCCTGATGGCGATGGCGCCGGAGATTCAGGTGTGGACCCGAAGGGGACACTACGTGCTGGTCGCCAATCACGGCTTGGCGCGCATATGGCGGCCGCCCGCGGGCGGCCGCACGGGAACGGCGGGGCCCGGGGCTCCGCCGGAGGTTCACTCAAGATAACCGATGGCCTCGAGCTCCCGACGGGCCTCGTCCGAGAGCTCGACTTCCGAGTCACTGGGCAGGGCCTCGATCTTCGCATCGGGATCGAGGAAGTTGAGGGGTGGGCGACGCTGCGCCATCGCGAATTCCCGAAATGCCTCGATCAACTCCGCCGCGCGCTCGGGCTGTTCTTCGATGACGTTTCGGGTCTGCCAGGGGTCTGTCTCGAGGTCATAGAGGGCGCGGAGCTTCCCGCCTTGGTATAGCAGGAGCGCGAAACGCAAGTCGTGCACGACATAGGCCGGGGGTCGCCCGCCAGTGCGGCAGAAGATGTAGTCGTTGACCTTCTCGACTTCGCCGGTCAGCAGAGGCAGGAGCGATCGGCCCTGGACTTGGTCTTCGGGATAGGGAAGCTGATAGAGATCGAGGATGGTAGGCAAGAGGTCGATGGTCTGAGTGAGGGCGCGGACACGGCCTACCGGGCGGGCCTCGCCGGGGAAGCTGACCAGGAGGGGGATGCGAATCGCTTCATCGTAGGGGCAATCAGGATGCCACCTGTACCCGTGCTCCCCAAATGTCTCCCCGTGATCTGCGGTGACAATGAGGACCGTGTTATCGAGCACACCGGCATCACGAAGCAGCCTCTCCAATTCTCCCACAGCCCAGTCGGCCCAGAGGAGGTTAGCGTCGTACAGATTCACGAGCCGGGGGCCGGGAGAGGCGTGCTCCGACGTCACCTTCCGTGGTTCGATCCCCCGAAACGGGTAGCCGCCGCGCCAGAAGTTCGGCGGGTGCTTGCCGGCGAAGACTCGTTTCATCTCATCCGGGGCGTTGTAGGGGAGATGCGGAGGAAGGAAGTGTATGTAGGCCAAGAACGGTTCGGCGGCGTCCTGTTTCAGCCAGTCTGCGATGAGTGTCAGCAGGCCCTCCGGAGACCGTACCTTCAGCTGCGCCGGACGGGACTCAGGCGCATCGTCAGGAAGGCCGGCCTGGCGACCTCTGCCTCTTCCGTCCCGGCTGGGCCCGAAGGCACGAGTCAACTCGAAGTCCGTGCCAATACCCGTCAGTCCGGAACCCCTGTAGTTGGAGGAGAAGAAGGCGGTGTGGAAACCGTCCGACTCGAGGCTCTTGGCCAAGGTGAAAACGGACCGGGGTAGGCTGCCTCCAGCAGTGGTCAGATGGGTGTCGGGGTAAAGAGAAGTGAGAAGCGACGCAGTCGAAGGCACGGTATCGGGATACTGGCAGAAATGCTGTTCGAAGACCACCGAGTCGGCGGCCAGACGATCGATGTTAGGCGTTGTCTCTCGGGGATAGCCGTAGCATCCGATGTGATCGACGCGCGCGGCGTCCAGAACGCAGATCACCAAGTTCGTCCCGGCGGCCGGGGCGCGGAGTTCCTCCCGAGTCGGTGTTCTCGTGGTGAGGTAAGCGGGCGTGGGGTCTGCCGGGAGAAACGGGTGAGTCTTCGGGGGTCGAGTTGGCGGCCAGAGGGCACCATAGTTTACCACTCCAAGTCGGTGGAGCAGCAACAGCGCGCCACAACCTGTGGCGCCAAGCAGCACCAGAACGATAAGAGCCCGACGTCGAGAACGGAGAAGCATAGAGGATCTCTGGCTGGCCAAGGATTGGCTGTAGTATAGGCGCGATGCAGCGCCGCCTCAAGTGTCGTGGTCCGGGAGCGGGAACTCCGCGACAGGGCGTGCCCTGAAGCGGGGACGGTGGCCGATCGTGATGTTGGCAGCACTCGGGGCCGGCTTTCTGGACGCGGTGGGGGCGGCCGCACGGGAACGGCGGGGCCCGAGATGCCGCCAGGGGCTCACTCAAGATAACCGATGGCCTCGAGCTCCCGGCGGGCCTCGTCCGAGAGCTCGACTTCCGGGACAGTCGGCAGGGCCTCGATCTTCGCACCGGGATCGAGGAAGTCGAGGCGCGGCAGAGCGGCGATGCGGGGTCAGAGCGCGGTATTGCTGCGGCCGCGCGCGGGTCGGATTCACTTGCGCGGGGAGGAGTCGAGAGCGACGATGCGTCGGGCGACCTCGCCGAGCTTCTGATTCGACCGACTGCTGGTCCGCTTCAGCCAACGATAGGCATCCTGCTCGCCGACGCTCATGTCGCGCATGATGATTCCTTTGGCGCGCTCGACCAGCTTGCGGGATTCAAGGGCCCGCTCGAGGTCGCCGACCTCCTCCCTAAGGAGCTGCAGGTCCTGAAATCGGGCCTGAGCGGTGGCAATGGCGGCGGCAAGGCGGTCGGTTGTCATGGGCTTCACGAGATAGCTGAAGACCCCGACCTCCGAGGCCTCCTCAATCAGATGTTGGTCGCTGTGTGCCGTTACAATGACAATGGGAAGCACGGCCTTCTCGGTGATGATCTTCGCGGCCTGCAGGCCGTCCATGTGAGGCATGCGGATGTCCAGGAGGAGCAGGTCGGGAGAGGTGACTTCGGCGAGGTCTACCGTCTCCCGCCCGTCCCGGGCCTCGGCCACGACTTGATGCCCCAGAGACTCCACCATCCGGGCCAGAGCCGTCCGCACGGCATCATCGTCGTCGGCCACCAGGATTCGGAGTGCCGGCACGTTGTTCCCTCCGCGCGCTTGGCAGTCAGACTTGATAGTCAGATCTGTCCCCGGTTGGTTATTCCACATCCGAAGGGCCGCCTACAGGTCTGGACGGGAGGCAGAGAATCCCACTCGGGAGAGCAGGGCATAGGCAAGGTTCCTGCGCCCTCAGGCGGTCCCCCCGCAGCCATGGCCAGGCAGCCAATCTCACGCTTTGCGCCCAAGTATGGAAAAGAGTGGTTGGCAGAGATTGTGCCGCAGAGGCGCCATGGCCGCGCCGCTGCGGGCCCCCGCTGGTACCGCAGAGCAGTTCAGATCCAGGCCACAGGCCGCGCTCGCGCGCGGTGCGGAGGGGTTGGCCGGATGAAGATACATCCAGGCACGAGTGAAGAGGCTGCGCCGCCGCGCGGCACGATGGATTCACTGCGCCGAATCGAGCGCGCCCAGCAGAGGCTGTGGCTGCTCGCCCTCGCGCTCCTCCTGATGCTGACCGTGAGCGTGCTGGTGCTCGACGCGGTATCGATCGCGGTGGAGCGTATAGTGTCTGGCATGAGCGCCAGGCTGGCAGACCTACTGAGCAATTACGAGGCTTCGGCAGCTCTGGTTGCGACTATCCTGCTGGCGTGTGCCTACTTCTACGAGAAGCTCGTGATGGTGCGGAATCAGAATCGCGAGCTGGTGCGGGCGCTCGATGCCAGCACCCGCACTCTGGCCCAACGGAACCAGCAGCTCGATACGTGGTCGCAGCTGAGCCACGCCTTGATAACGAAGTTCAACCTTCCCCGACTTCTCGAGCTGATCGTGCGCACGGCAGCGGAGGTGACGCAGTCCGACTGCGCGGCCGTCATCCTGAAGGAAGAAGGCAACCCGCACCTTCGGCTGGCGGCGATCCACCAACGAGGCCTGCAGATGGAGCTCGCGCGTCGGGTGGCGGCGATGACGATCAAGAGTGGGGAACGCATCTTCCTGCGCCCGGACGCCCTGCCGGAGGAGCTGGATCGGCCAGACCTTCCTTGGGAGGACCTGGTGTCGCTGTCAGGCGCTCCATTGCTGGCGGCGGACAACATCGTCGGCGCCCTGCTGGTGGGCCGAGTGCGGCCGAACGAGGCATTCTCGGAGGAGATCATGGATGGTCTCGATGCGTTCGCCAGCCAGGCTTCTATCGCACTGGAGAAGACGCATCTGTACGCCGAGAACCAGAGACAGCTCGACCGCTTCGAGAAGCTGCTGGATGATTTGCGCCACGCCCAGCGCCAGCTGCTCCAGTCAGAGAGGCTGTCGCTGCTGGGCACTCTGGCAGCGGGAGTGACCTATGCCATCAACGGTCCTCT
>JAUVSA010000035.1 GCA_030597345.1 Bacillota bacterium | reverse complement strand
TTCAGCCGCTGAGTCTGCGGTGGTGGGCGCGCCTGGTGCTGGCGGGCATGCTGTCCGCCGTCTACCTGCGAGTGACACTCAAGATCCAGGCGGTAGACGCGCTGCGGCGGCTGGTGCCTCTGCCGCCGGCGATTTCCGACCCCGGCCCGCCGATGGGAGGCGAGGTCACGTTCGTCGTGCCGACTCACAACCAGCGACATCTGATGGACTTCTGCCTCCCGCCGCTGCTGAAAGAAGCCGGCCGCAAGCATCGGGTTATGGTGGTGGATGACGCGAGCACCGACGGCACGGCCGAATATGTGCGGCAGAAGTATCCCAGTGTGTGGCTGGCGCGACTGCCGAAGAACCGGGGGTTCGCCGGCGCGGTGAGGGCCGGCATCGCGGCCAGCGAGACGCCGCTCTTTGCCCTGATCAACACCGATGTGCAAGTGCGGCCGGGGTTTCTGAAGGCAATGGTGGCGCATTTCGATGACCCGGACACGTTCGCGGTGTGCTCGCGCATAGAGCTGCCGGGCGGATCGCAGATGGAGACGGGCAATGTTGCCATCGCCTTCTCGGGAATCCTGGAGCCGCATCACTTGCCCCCCGCGGAGACGGGGCCAATCCTGTACGCAGGAGGCGCGTCGTCGATCTTCCACCGGGCCCGCTATGAAGCGCTGGGAGGAATCGAGACGATCTACCACCCGCTGTACTGGGAGGACATCGAGCTGGGATACCGGGCGTGGCGGAGAGGATGGCGGTCGATCTTCGAGCCGCGGGCGTCAGTGTTTCACCAGCGGCGGGCGTGGATGGGGAAGCGATTCGGGGATGCTTACTCGGACGAGACTTTCCTGAAGAACGCGCTGCTGTTCACCTGGAAGAACGTACGGGACCGGGGGATGCTCGCGCAGCACTGCGCCTATGTGTGGGCGCGCCTGGCGCGCGAGGTGATGTCCGGGGAGGGGACGATGTTCCGGGCGGTGCTGCGCGCGCTGCCAACGCTCGGCACGGTCCTCGCGAAGAGATGGTGCGCCCACCGGCGAGGCGACCTGGGGGATAGGGAGATCCTGAGGCTGTCAGCTCCGTCGGCAGCGCCGCGCGAGGAGGCCGGGGGGGCGGTGAGGATCCTCTTCGTCAGCCCGTTCCTCCCCTACCCTCCTGTGGCGGGCGGACATCGCCAGATCTGGAGCTGGCTGACGCGGCTGGCGCGCGACCACGAGGTGGCATTCGTCGGGTTCTTCGAGCGCGAGCCGGAGGCCGAGAACGCGGCGGAGATCGGGCGGTTGTGTGCCGAGACGCGAGTGAGGTTGCGCTGCCCGACGGCACACGGGTACAGCTCGTTCGCGCAGCTTCCGCGCTCGGTGACGGAGTTCTTCTCCGAGGAGCTGGCAGAGGAGGTGAGGAGCGCCGCGCGTGGGTTCCGGCCCGATGTGGTGCAGTTCCTCGCCACCAACATGGCGCAGTATCACGGGTGCGCGGGAGAGACGCCCTTGGTGGTAACCGCGCTGGACATCTCCTTCGTCGCGCATCGCCGGGCGATCGCCGCGCGCCGCGGCCTGGAGCGCCTGCAAGCCAGGTGTGAGTGGCTGAGGATGCTCCGGTACGAGAGCGCGGCTTTCCGGCGCGCGGATCATGTGGTTGCGGTCTCGGACCACGACGCGGAGATCATCAAGAAGGTAGCTCGACACACTCGCGTGACCGCCGTCCCGCCGGGGGTGGACCGGGCGGAGACGGCGCCGCGGGAGCGAGCACCCACGCCCGGCAGCGTGCTGTATGTCGGGCACATGGAGCACTACCCGAACCTGGATGGCATTCTCTTTCTCTACCGGGAGATCTGGCCGCACGTGAGACACGCTTATCCGAGAGCGAAACTCACAGTCGCCGGCGGCGGGACGAGAGAGGAACTCGCCAGGGTGGCTCCGGAAACGCTGGCCCGCATGGAGCGAGACGCGAGTGTGGAGCTGGCGGGATTCGTGCCCGACCTGCAAGGGCTGATGGACGCGACGGCGGTGATGGCGGCGCCGATGCGGCTCGGGTCGGGGGTCCGCAACAAGGTAATCGAAGCGATGGCCGCGGGACTCCCGGTGGTAACGACCCGGCGAGGCGCGGAGGGCCTGGCGGTTTCGCACGAACGGGAGCTGCTCATTGCCGATGAGCCCCAGGCGTTCGCGGGCGAACTGGTGCGCGCGTTCAAGGACGGCGAGCTGCGGTCCCGCCTCTCGCAAGCGGGACGAGAGCTAGTAGTGCGGGATCACGACAATGACCGCCTGGTCAAGCGTCTGGAATACGCGCTGGTGCGGGCCGCGAGGGCACGAGCATGAGGGGCCTGGTACGGTACGCGGCCGGGTATGTGGTCGATTTCTTCCGGGAGCGCGTGACGGCCGGGGACTTCCGCGAGGAGCGTGTTGGGCGCGTGCTTGTCGGGGCAGGGCTCGACGCGAAGAGCCGGGCCACCGTCTACCGCCTGTTTCCAGAGGCCGAGCTTCGGCTCTTCCACGGGCGAATCGGCCTGTGGCGAGTCCGCAGAGCACGCCCTGACGCGGTCTGCATTCCGATGGCAGGCGGGGGGCTGCGGGAGCGCGCCATCGGGCTGCTGAGCGGGGCAAAGCACAAGCTGCTGGTGCCGTCCCCGGATTACGTCTACCGCCTGGGGATGAGAAGAGGATCGGCGGCGCTTCTCTGGGCAGCGATAGACCGCTTTCTGCTGGCGCCGCTTGCGCTGATCTGGCTGGGCGCGGCGGCGGTTGGGATGTAGCTCACGGGCCTCGTCGGCCGGGCGGGGGCCGCGGAGCGAGGGAGAGAGCGGTGGGCGCCGGCGCGAGTACTGGTGATCCGGCTAGTGCCCACCAGGATCTTTGCGCCCCTGCTGGTCCGGCTGCGGCGGCTGCTGCCATCCGCTCACGTGGCGGCGCTGCTGGGCTCGGAGGATGGGCGGGAAGAAGTGGCCGCCCTCTGCGACCAGGTGATCTCTCCTCAATCGGGCAGCGTGCTGCGCCGGGCGCGCGAGGGAGAGTTCGACGCGGTGCTCCTGGCCGGAGGCGCAGACTACGGACTAGGGAGAACCTATCTCAGAGCGGCCGTGTTGGGGCTGGTGTGCCGGGGAGCGCGGATGCACCAGTGGGAGGTGGGAGAGGAGCTGCCCGGAACGCCGCTGCGTCGAGCCTTGTGGCGGGCAGTGCGGGAGGGCCGGCCGGGAGCGAAAGACCGGCCGCCCGGGGTAATGGGGAGACGGATACTGCGAAGGCAGTATGCGAAGGAGCCGGAACGCGGGCCCAGGATAGTCCAGATCGGACTCGCGCAGGCGTGCAACTACCACTGCCTGTTCTGCCCGTTCCACAACCCGGAGGCGGAGGCAGGACACAAGGAGGCAGAGCTTCCGCGGATGTCGGCGGAGATGTTCGCGGGGCTGTTGGGTGATCTCAAGAGGATGGGGACGCGGGGCATAGATGTCTGCGGGGATGGCGAGCCGCTGACTCACCCGGAGGCAATGGAGATGATCGCGCTGGCGCGCGCGCTCAGATTCGATGTCACGCTGGCCACGAACGCGGCGCTGCTGACGAAGGAAAGGGCGCAGCAGCTAGTGGACCTAGGGGTGCGCCGGATGCACGTGAGCCTGAACGCGGCGAGAGAGGAGACGTACGCGCGGCTGCACCCGGGCGCGCCGGCGGATGCTCGGCGCAAGATAGTGCAGCGGTTGCGCGAGATGACTGAGTACGCGGAAGCAGAGGGAAAGCGACCGATAGATGTGGAGTATTCCGCCGTGCTCAACCGGCTGAACATGAACGAGATTCCGGCTATGGTGGAGGCGGCCCGCGAGGCACGGGCCGCGTGGTTCATGTTGATCCTGATGGGCGCGGCCGCGGGAGCGGAAGAGCTGGCGCCGCGGCCTGAGGACTGGGTGCTCATCCGGGCCGACATAGAGCGCGCGGAGGCGCGGGCGCGGGAGCTGGGGGTCCGAACGAACCTGGGAGCAATCAGGATGGCGGCGAGCGCGGCCGGGACCAGGAGCGTGTACGAGTGGATGCCCTGCCACATCGGGCACGAATACGCGCTGGTGCTGGCAGATGGCAGCGTGATGTTCTGCTGTCAGTGCACGCGTGCGCTAGGCAACCTCAACGAGGACAGCTTCGAGCGGATATGGAAGTCTGAGGCGTATCAGGAGGCGCGGCGACAGGCGCGCGCGCTCCCGGAGACGGGGCGGCCGCCGCCTGCGTGCGAATGCTTCGAGGCCTGCTCCCATGTCGTGGTCAACGTGGAGGTTTATCGCAAGCGCTACGGCGAGCGGGGCCTGAGGTCGGTGTTGTGAGACATCTGCTGATCTGCGGCGCGGCCGGCTACACGAACATCGGGGATGACGCGATCCTATGGGGGATGCTGACACAGCTCCGGGATGCCCTTCCCGAGCGGCCCATCCATGTGGCCGGGGGGCCGGAGCTGGGGAAGCTGGCGGGGGCGTTCGGCGCGACTGCGATTTCGTACGAAGACCGGGCGGAGCTGGCGCGGGCGATAGAAGAAGCGGACCTGGGGGTGCTCGGAGGCGGGGGCCTGCTGTACGACGTCGGGTACGACGCGAGCCTGGCGCGGCTGGTAGGCGATCCGCCGGACCGGCAATGGTTGTACGAGATGGCGCGGATGGCGGCCGCGGCGGGGGCGGCGGGCCGGCCGGTGATGCTATACGGCCTGGGCGTTGGCCCGCTGCTGACCGAGTCGGCGCGGCAGGTGGTGCGTTTTATCGCGGAGCAATCGAAGGCCATCACGCTGCGGGATCAAGCGTCTGCAGACCTGGTGGTGGCGTGCAGGGTGCCGCGAACCCGAGTGCACGTAGCGGCCGACCCGGCCGTGGCGGTGGAGGCAAGATCGACGGAGGCGGGGGAGTCGCTGCTGCAGCAATGGGGCATCGAGGAAGCCCCGAGGCCGTGGGTGGCGGTCAACCTTCGGCCGTGGGGCGATGAGGGGGAGAGGAAGCGACTGGCAGCGGGCGGGACCGCGCTGGTCAGAGCGGTGCGGGAGCGGCTGGGAGGGACGGCCGTTCTGCTGCCGCTGCAGCGCCTGCACGATGATGATTGGCCGGTGCTCGAAGAGGTGGCTCGAGCGGCGGGGAGGGAGGCGGGAGCGGTATTAGTGGGGCCAGCGGCGCTGCCGCCCGATCTGGTTGGGGCACTGGCGCGCTTCGATCTGGTGGTGGGGATGCGACTGCATGCCCTGGTTCTGGCGCTCGACGCGGGCACGCCGTTTGTGGCGCTCTCATATGACGCGAAAGTTGATGAGTTCGCGCGGGCAGCCGGCCTCGGCGCGCACGTACATTCGGCCGGTGAGTTCGAGGCGAGCGCGGTAATCGAGTCATGTGAAGCGCTGCTCAGCGAACGGGAGGGAGTGGCCGCGCGGCTGGAGGCGAGAAGGGGCGAGCTACGGGAACGCGCCGCTCTGTCGGCGGAGCTCGCGAAGGAGCTGCTGGAGGCGAGGCGACTCGAACCACACTTCCGGCCGATTGCGACGCAGCTGACCCCACTGGACGAGATTCGAGTGCTGATGCAGATTCGGCCCGACTACCTGGAGAAACCGGGCGGAGACACAGTGCAGATGGAGCAGACGCGGCAGCAGTTGGAGGCACTCGGGGTCAATGTTAAGTTGAGCGCTAAGGAGTCGCCCGACCTCGATGAATACGACCTGGTTCACGCCTTCAACCTGGGGCGGCCGCTGGAGCCGTGGCGGCAGTGCCTCGACGCGGTGGCGCAGGGAAGGCCGGTGGCGCTTTCCACTGTATACTGGGACTTCGGGGAGTTCTGGGAATGGGGCGATCCGGACTACTGGGAGCTGCCGCCGCCGGAGGAGGGACTGCCGCGGCCGATGCCCGCGCCGCCGCCCGATCCGATAGAGGCCCGGCGAAGGGCTCGGCTGGACCAGCAGCGGCAGGCGGCAATCGACTGCGCAGCGGTCTATCTGCCGAACGGGGAGGGGGAAGCCAGGTTATTGCACGATGCCTATGGGATGGACTTGAGCCGGACGGTAGTGGTGCCCAATGGGGTAAGCGAGCTGTTCTTCGAGGCGCGGCCGGATGCTTTTCGGGAGAAGTACGGACTGCGGGACTTCGTCCTCTGCGCGGCCCGGGTCGAGAAGAGAAAGAATCAGCTTGCGCTGGTGGCCGCGCTGCGCGGGTCGGGGATTCCCTTGGTGCTCGTCGGTCAGGCCAACCCGGAGGAATACCGAGAGCTGTGTCGCCGTTACGCGGACGATAATGTGACTTTCATCGAGTCGCTGCCGCAGGAGGAGCTGGCTAGCGCCTATGCGGCGGCCAAGGTGCATGCGCTGCCGGGCTGGTTCGAGACGCCGGGGCTTTCGACGCTGGAGGCGGCTGCGGCCGGGTGCAATGTGGTTTCGACGGACCGGGGGCTGGCGCGGGAGTATCTCGGAGAGATGGCGTGGTACTGTGACCCGCGATCGCTCGAGTCCATCCGCGCGGCGGTCGTGGCGGCCTACGAGGGGCCGCGGTCGCAAGCGCTGCGGGAGCATGTGCGGGAACGGTACGGCTGGAAGACTGCGGCGGAGCGGACGCTGGAGGGATATCGGTTGGCGCTGGCGCTCCACGGGGGGCGGGGTGACCTGCAACAGGCGCAGGCGGCAATGGAGGCGACGCGGCGACACGCCGAGTTTCTGGCGCGGCTGGCGGCGGACCGGGGATATGAGGCGCAGCGAATGAGGGAGTGGGGGGAAACGGTGGAGGCGGAGCTCGTGCGGCTGCAGGAGGAGTTTCGGAGAGTGACCTCGCGGCGGCTGCACCGGTGGTCGGCGGCAGCGGCGCGGGCGGGTTGGGGAATGCTGCGGAGGCTGGGGGTGAGACGGTGAGGCTCACGGTGGTAGTGCCGACACATAACCGGTGCGAGCTGCTGGGACGGGCGCTGCGAGGGCTGCTGGAGCAGACGGCCGCGCCGGAGAGCTATGAGATCGTGGTGGTGGACGATGGGTCGACGGACGAGACTCCGGAGGTGGTGGCGGGGATCGGGACAGACGAGACGCGGCTTCGATATGTGCGGCAGGAGAACAAGGGTCCAGCGGCGGCACGGAACGTCGGGGTGAGAGAGGCGCGGGGGGAGATCGTGCTGTTCACCGGGGATGACTGCTTGCCGGACAAACGTCTGGTAGATGAGCATCTGCGGGTGTACGAGGAGTCCGGAGACGTCGGGGTAGTGGGGTATGTGACATGGCACCCGGAGCTGACGATCAGCCCGTTCATGGCCTTCCTGGAGGAGGGAGTGCAGTTCGGGTTCAACCGGATCGAGGACCCGGAGAACGTCGGGCCGTGGCATTTCTACACGGCCAACTGCTCGGCGCAACGGCACCGGATGGAGGAGGCGGGCGGGTTCGACGAGGACTTCAAGCATGCGGCCTTCGAAGATGTGGAGCTGGCCTATCGGATGCAGAAGCGGGGGCTGCGGATCGTGTACCGACCGGCCGCGCGGACATACCATCACCACGAGACGACGCTCGAGCGGCACCTGGTCAGGCAGCGTCTGTGTGGGCGGGCGGCGGCACTGTTCTATCGCAAGCATCCGGAGCTGAAGGTCGATCTGGGAATCGCCCATTCGGCACGAATGACGACCGCGCTCAAGTTCTTCGAGGCGGCCTCGGAATACGCCTACGCGCTGGGGGTGCGAGACGACCTGCGGAGAGAAGAGCCGCCGCCTGAGACCGACCTGAAGGAGCTGTGGAGCAATGCGGACCAGGTGGAGGCGGGGCGAGCGTGGGTGCGGGATGTCTTTGGCGAGATGGACCCGGACAAGGAGGAGCTGGTCAAGCTCCGGGCGGAGCTGCACCGGGTGAAGGAGGAGTGGGACCGCGTGACCTCGCGGCGGCTCTATCGCTGGTCTGAAGGGTTTGCCAGGATGGGATGGGCGGTGCTGCGAAAGCTGGGGTTTGGGCGGGGCGTGAGGGCGGAGTGATGCCCGCGGTCTCTGTGGTGGTGCTGAACTGGAATGGCGCGCACCTGCTGCCGGTTTGCCTGGACTCGGTGCGGGCGCAGACGTTCCGAGACTTCGAGGTCATCATGCCGGACAACGGGTCCACGGATGGGTCTGTGGAGCTGGCGGCAGACCGATACCCCGAGGTGCGAGTGCTGCGGTTCTCCGAGAACCTGGGGTTCTGCCTGGCGGTCAATGCGGGGATACGCGCGAGCCGGGGAGAGTTCGTCGCGCTTCTCAACAATGACACCGAGTTGGATGCGCGCTATCTGGAGGAGCTGGTGGGCGCGCTGCGAGCCGATCCGGGCCTGGGGATGTGCGCGCCGAAGATGGTGTACTACGACGATCCGGCCCTGATCAACTCGGCGGGCCACGCCTGCGGGCCGGACGGAGTGGTGGTGGACATCGGGCGGAGAGAGCGGGATGGGGAGTGGTTCGATCGCCCTCGAGAGGTGCTGGGCGCGTGCGCGGGTGCGGCCCTGTATCGCCGCGGGATGTTAGACGAGATCGGCCTGTTCGATCCGGACTTCTTCATCAGCTTCGAGGATGCGGACCTGAACTGGCGCGCGCAGTGGGCCGGCTGGCGAGCAAGGTACGTACCGACCGCGGTGGTGAAACACCGGGAAGGCGTATCGCGCGGGATCAGGAGCCAGCGGGCGGTCTTGCTCGGAATGCGAAACACGGTGCATGTGTGGACGAAGGACTGGCCGCTCGGGTCGCTGCTCCGGCACTTGCCGGGCATCTGGGGCGGATGGCGGGCCGCAGCCATGGCGCTGGTCAGGCGCGGGCACGGCGGGATGCTGCCAGCGGTGGTGATGGGTGCGCTGGCCCAGATGCCGCGCATGCTGAGCCGGAGGCGGGAGATCAGGCGGCGTCGAGCGGCGCCGCGGGAGCGATTCGAGCAACTGCTGGCACTGGGCGCGCGACATACCCGGCGGCCGCCAGAGGACTAAGGGGGATGATGTCTCGCATTCTCGTCATCTCTATCATGGCCGAGGAAGCGCTCGCGGCGCTTCTGAACGAGGTGAAGCACCGGCAGCAGGAGGCGGAGATCACTGCCCTGGTGGGCACGAATCCCCGGCGGGCGGCATGGAGAGCGCCTGCCGAGTATCTGATTTGGCGATCGCTCGGAGCACGGAGGCTGATTGGCGAACTGCGCCGTCGGCGCTTCGACCTGGTTGTGGTGGCCTCCGGTCCGGACCAGTGCCTGAGCAGGGGGTACTGGCAGGCGCTGGCGCTGGCCGCGCTCTCCGGGTCTCACAGGACTCTCCTCTGCGAGGAGGGAAGGCTCGTGAGGGGCTGGACGCCACTTGCTGCACTCATGCGGTCAGCGTCCCAGTTGGCGGCCGAATGCTATGTGGCGGCACTGGGGCTGGTCTGGCTGCTGCCGATGCTGGCCGCGGTGGCGGTAACGGATCTGAGTGAGGGGCCCGCCCGGGGAGAACAGCAGGATCGCCGGGCGAGACGCGTGAAAGATACAGATTGAGTGGAGCAGAACGAGTTCACAGAAACAGGAGAAGCGAGTGCGAGTACTAGTGACGGGAGCAGCAGGTTTCATCGGTAGTCACGTAGCGGAGGGACTGGCGGGCGCGGGCCACGAGGTAGTGGGGATAGACGACCTCAGCGGCGGAACTCGCGAGAATATAGTCGGCAACGTCAAGTTCTGCAAGGTGGACGTGCGGGACGCGGAGGCCACCGAGAGAGTGGTGAAGGACCACGAACCCGAGGTGTTGTGTCACCTGGCGGCCAATGCGCGGGAGGGAGCGTCCCAGTTTCAGCCGCGCGACGTGTGCGGCCGGAACCTGATGGGATATGCGAGCGTGCTGGTGCCGGCCATTCAGGCGGGTGTAAAGAAGGTTGTGCTGTACAGCTCGATGGCGGTGTACGGCGATCAAGAACCGCCCTTTGACGAAACGATGCCGCGGGAACCAGTGGACGTCTATGCGGTCAACAAAGTGGCGATGGAGGAGATCACCGAGATCCTGGCGGATGTGCATGAATTCGGCTACACGATCGTCCGGCCCCACAACGTTTTCGGGGAGCGGCAGAGCTTGCGGGATCATTACCGCAATGTAGTAGGGATCTTCATGAACCGCATCATGCGGGGGGAGCCCCTTTTTATATACGGCGACGGGGAACAGAAGCGCGCCTTCAGCTACATCGGTGACTCGCTGCCTGCGCTCCTGCGTGCGGCCGAGCTGCGGCCGGAGCTGGATGGCGAGATCGTAAACGTGGGCGGGAAGCACCCGGTTTCGATCAACGAGCTGGCCAGGATGGTGGCCGCCGAGTTCGAGGCAGAGCCGGAGCTCGTGTACCTGCCGGATCGGCCCCGGGAGGTGAAGTACGCGTACTGCACGTGGGAGAAGTCGGAGGCCCTGCTGGGGTATGAAGAACGGCTCGGCCTGGAGGAAGGGGTTCGGCGCATGGCAGAGTGGGCGCGGAAGCTTGGCCCCCAGCCGTGGACCGACGAAAGGCTGGAGCTGCCCAGCAAGAAAGCGCCTCACATCTGGCTGGGCAACGGATCCGGGGGCAGTGACAGCAGGGGCGAACGCGAGCAGCCGTGAGCGCACCCCGTGCGAGCCTGATCATCTCCACCTGGAACGGCCGGCATCTCCTGGAGACCTGCCTGCCGCGGGTCCTGCGCGCGGTGGCTGCGGCGGGCGGAGACCACGAGGTGATCGTGGTAGACGATGCGAGCCGCGACGACACGGTGGAGTTCGTGCAGCGGGAGTTCCCTCAGGTGCGGGTGGTGGCACTGAGACGAAATCTGCGCTTTGCCGGCGCCAACAACGCGGCCGCGGGGGTGGCGCGGGGGGAGGTGCTGGTCTTCCTGAACAACGATATGCTGGTGGCTCCGGACTTCCTTGGGCCGCTGCTGAAGCACTTCGACGATCCCAGGGTGTTCGGAGCCACCGCCCGCATCGAGATGGCGCCGACGTGTGTGGCGGGGGGCGTTGTGCGGGAGACGGGTCTGGTGAGGGCGCGGTTTGAGGACGGGATGTTCGTGCTGCAACACGAGGACCCGTCGAAGCTCGACTGCCGGTTGTCAGAGGAGGCGGTGCCGGTGCTGTACGCGGGGGGTGGATCGAGCGCGATGCGGCGGGAGCACTTCTTCCACCTCGGTGGATTCGATCGCCTGTTTCGGCCGTTCTACTTCGAGGACCTCGACGTTTCGTATCGAGCCCAGAAGATGGGGTGGCGAGTGTTCTTCGAGCCGAAGAGCCGGATGCTGCATCAGCACCGGCAGACGAACAGCCCGCGCAACTTTCCGGCCGGGTATGTGGAGCTGATGTTCGGCAAGAACGCGCTGCTGTTCACGTGGAAGGTGCTGACCGATAGGAACATGCTGGGAGAGCACTTTCGGTCACTGTGGCGGCGTCTGATGCGGCCGCGGGCCGACCCCCGGCTCGGTCGGTCGTTTCTGAGAGCGGCGGCGCAGTTGCCGGAGCTACTGGTGAAGCGCCGCCGGGCGCGCGCGGGCCTGCTCCTGTCGGACGGGGAAGTGATGGAGAAGGGAGCGGCCGCGCCCGCAGTGGAAGCGACCGACGCGGGTGAGATACGACATGGGTCTGCGGGGACGGGGAAGCGGATCCTCGTGATCGGGTTTGCGCCGCTGCCCTTCGAGAAGGAGCGACGGCTGGGGGCGCTGTGCTTCCGCACCTGGCACGTAACGGAGGCGCTGCTTCGAGAGGGGCACGAGGTGACGCTGGTGGGGTGTCGGATGGCCGACGCGTACGAGCAAGAGGGAAGCCGGCCCCCGGTGCTCCGATTCAGAGGGGAGCATTTCACGTACTACTCGGCCGAGCACTCGGTCTTCGAGGCGGGGAAGCTGCTGCAAGAGCGGGGCGAGGGGGCACGGCCGGAGGCGATAGTGGCGGTGCACGCGTACGGGGCGTGGGCAGCATCGCGGATCAGGACGGAGGCGCCTCTATGGGCCGACTTGAACGGATATGCAATGACGGAGGCGCAGGCGCGTGCGGCGGTGGCCGGGGATGAGGGCGCGATAGCGGAGGCGTGGGAGTGGGAGCGCGCGGCGGTGGGGCGCGCGGACGTGTTCTCGGTCGTGTCAGCGCGGCAGAAATACGCGGTGATAGGAGAGCT
>JAUVSA010000150.1 GCA_030597345.1 Bacillota bacterium | reverse complement strand
TCATCGGGGATTATCACTATCTCTTCAGCGATAGCACGAGCCACCAGCACGACTGGTACCCGGAGTACGATGTGAAGATCGGGCTGCCGGCGGGGGGCGGCGAACGCCTCAGCTCGCACGTGTGGCGGCGGGAGTACGGGAAGGCGCTGGTGGTGATGAACCTGCCAGGCGCGGCGGAAGCGCACGAGGTCGAACTGGAGCGTCCGGCGCGGGACTCGTTCACTGGAGAAACGGGCACACACTTCACCATCCCGCCGGGGGATGGGCGGATATTGGTGTGGGGGGAGTGAGGTAAGCGGCGGGCATGCCGCCGACGGCGGACATCCCCGCCCTACAGGAGGCGGCATTCATGCCGCCTGCCGCAGGTTGGATGCGCGATCAAGGCAGGGACACGCTCCTGCGCTACGCTGCTTTCGCCTCTAGCACCGACCCACCCTAACATGGTAATGCCTTCACCGGGGGCGAAAGTTGCATTGTTGTGCGATTATCACCGGGAAGAGAGGGACGCGTGGAGGGGCGACGAACGCGAAGCCAGTGAAAGGCATAGGGTGCTGAGGCTTAGGTCAAAATGAGTGCGGACAGAGAGACTTCGGAGCAGGGCGGCCGGCGCGGTTGGGTGCGCTGGTGGCCAAGGGTCGCGCCGATGATAGTGGTGATCGCGGTGGTGGGATGGCTGGGGGTCGAGCGGGTCCGCACCACGGTGTCGTGGCCGGCGGTGGTCGAGGCAGTGGGGGAGAAGACGACGATACACGGGCTGGCGCGCGTCTATCCGAAAGATGGATCTGTGTGGGAGTACGCGCTGTGGGCGCGAGTGGAGGAGCCGGGGACATACACCACCGAGGGCATGCTGAGACCGGTTAGGTCGGCCCCGGCGGAGAGGCGGCCGTCGCCGGCGCCAGGGGCGGAGCTGAGGGCGCTGTGTGCGGCGATGGACTACGTCGGTGAGAACGGGATCGTCAGCCGACTCGCCGCGGGACCCGAGAAACGGGTGAGAGCGCAGTGGGCGCGGCTAGCGGGCGACCGCGCGCTGCTGGTGGAGTTGGAGGGCGCCGCAGTAGCCGGTGAGAAGGCCGAATACGTCGATCGATGGCAGGTGTACGTGGAGGCGGAAACGATGTTGGTGCGGCGGATCGAACTGGTCGCGATAGATGGGGGAGAACGGCTGGTGCGGGGGCGGTGTGACTACCGATACGACGAGTTGCTGCCTCCGGGATTCGGTGGGCGGCCGGAGTGAGCGATCGCGGCGGGAAATGGGAGTGCCGGGCCCTGGCACGCGTAGGCCGCCACGTCAGGTTCCGATGGTTGCGTGGGTGAGCAGACAGCGCTCTGCGCCGCCCAGGCAGCGGCGCCGAGGACGGGCGCCGCATCGCCCAGTTCGGGGGAGAGGAGCACGCACCGCGCGAGGGCCTGCGCGCGGGGGCTGGACTTGAGTGTCGCCTCGGCGGCATGGAGCAGGGCAACGCCGACGAGCCGAGGCGCGCTGTCAACGACAATAGCTTCGGGATCGAAAAGTGTGATCAGGTTGGCGAGCCCGATTGCCAGATAGCGCCCCGTTTCTTCGACAGCGCCGCGGGCAACGGAGTCTCCTCCCGTAGCGAGCCGCGCGATGAGGGCGGGGGTTATGGCGCCGTAGCGATCATCAACGGCAGCCCCAATCGTGCTGGGCGTCCCTCTACGCAGCGCCTTCAGCACGCGGGCGACCAGCGCCTCCCGGTTGGCGAGCACCTGCCAGCATCCATTCTCGCCACATACACAGCGGGGACCGTCCGCTTCGATGACGACGTGTCCGGCCTGCGCGGCGCCGGAGCGCAGGAGCTGCAGCGGCTGGCCGTTCACGATGACGGCCACCTCGATCTCCGCGCCGATGCGCACGAACACGAGGTCGGATGTACCTCGGGCCGCGCCGAACTCGGCTTCGGCGAGCGCGGCGGCCTGCGTGGGGTTGATGAGAGCGACGGGAAGCCCGAACTCCTCCGCGAACGGGGCCGCGAGCTGGACATCTCTCCAGGACGGGAACTCCCCACAGGAAACGCAGATGCCATCCCTCGGGCGCAGATGGCCCGGGACGGCCAGGCCCAACGCGGTTGGGTTCGCGGCGGATCTGTTGATGCCGGCGATGGTCTCGCGGACGGCCTCGCAAGCGCGCGCGACCGTGGCCTCGGCATTGCCGCCAGCGGGGCTGGGCCGTCGGGTTTCGGCCAGGATTCGGCCGGCGGAGTCCACGGCAGCGGCGCGAATCGAGGTGGGGGTGAAGGCGACCCCAAGCGATGAAGTCTCAGAGGACGTGCGGGCAGGATCAGGCGACCCGGCCCGCGGCGCTTCGCAGTCAGCCGGCGGGTCGACTGCGGGGCGGTCCTCCACCGCGTCAAAGTGCGGCCCCTGCCCTTCGGGCTCGGGAGCGCGGATAGCAGTGGCCGGCGCGGGCGCGCGCGAGCCCATGCGGTCTTCCTTCTGCGCGGAAGATGCTGAGAGTCGGAACAGGCTTAAGCGACGAGAAGCGGCATCAAGAGCGGCGGCGACTGCGGTGCTACACCGATCATTTCGCACCAACGCGGACCCGAGCAAGTCGGTTCGTTTGCTGCCATGAGATAGTCGGAGTCTTGCTAGGACTACTTCGTGTCCGATTCCTGTCGTGATAGTGGCTGTGTCTAGTAGCTGGATTTGGGGAGGTGGTGGGTCCGCCGCACATTGCTGCAGATATTGCTGCAAGGCTGCCACAGACGCCGCCGCCGCTAACTGCCAAGTATGATCGACGCCCGGCCGACCCGCGGCTACGCCGGAGAACCGGCGGGAGCCGAGGGCAACGGTGGCGCGGGCCTCGACCGTCTCTCTGCCAAAGCTGAATCCCACCTCCTTGATCACTAAGCGGGGGTCGGCCGGACCGGCCGCCTCCGAGCCCATGGGCGGAATAGAGTCTCCGCAGGGTCCCGGTCCGGCCTGCTGCGCCTGGGTGCTCACGTCTCCCCCTCCGCGTCTCCCTCGGGCCACATACTGAGCTGCCCGCGGGCCTGCTCGCGGAGTGCGCGCCGATAGGCTTCCCTAGGAGGGATGCCTGCCTGCCGATGACGCCAAATGGCCGCCACCAACTCCAGCTGCACCGTGGTGTAGAGATTGCGTTGAATCTTGCCGTGACGTTGCTTGACCGGCTGTAGGTATCCTTGCTGCTCCAGATAGTAGACGTGCTCCTTGGTCATTCCTGGGCAGCGGGCCAGCAGGTCGGCCATCGGGTGCAGATCGCTTAGAACATCGACGCGCAAGGCGGCCCCCACTTAAGCATATGTGGACACCTCTCGCGTATGATAGTTGGAATGGCCCTATCCGTCAAGCCCGAAACGCAGAAATATTCGTCCCATTCAGACATATGGGACGATCCCTCCCCGGCGCGCTCTCGCGCTGGAGCCCAGCAGATCTTGGCAGCGGTGCTGCGCTGCCGGGGAGGGCGAACGCGACAGACCCAGGATCAGCCGGCAGCGCGGCGAACTAACACACTGAACTCCAAGAGCATGGGCTATATGATGGGGCCGCGGAAGCGATGGCGACTAGCGTGACAGGCAAACGTGCAAGTCGATCTCTGTGCGGAGTCTATGACTGCAGCACATGTGACCTCGGCATTACGAAGAAATGCCTCGGCTGCGCCGCGGGCAATCTTCGGCTCTTGCGCAAGGGAGGTCATCCCTGTGTGGTCTACAAGTGTGTGCGCGAGCTGCGAATAGCCGGCTGCCACGAGTGCATGGAGCCCGCGTGCCACCTGGCGGGCTGGCGTGCAAGCGCCTGTCCCTTGCGGGTGAGACTTGGCGCGAGCGACAAGTTCGGGGAGTTCCGCGACATGCTTGAGGGGGCGAAGGGAGCAGCCGCGCCGCGGCGCGGGTCGGCGCTCGCGCCGCCCGCCGCACAGCGCATGGACTGGTATCTCAGGGTGACAGAGGAATGCGGGGCGAGGGGCGTGCTCACAGTATCGTCCCACCAGCTGGGGCGCGCGGTGGGCGTGAGGTCGAGTCTCGTGCGGCGGGACCTGTCGGGCCTGGGCCGCTGCGGGACGCCGGGGAGGGGCTATGGCGTGGAGGTGCTGCGCCGGGCGATCCGGCGCAGATTGCGGTTGGGGAAGGCGCGGCCGACCGTGTGGCTGGGCGGCGCGCGGCTGGCCGGCGCGCAGAGCACGCGGGAGGCACTGGCCGCGGTCAACTGCACCTTGGCGGGGGTGTTCGATGACGGCTACAAGGGTGGCAAGGTGGCAGGTCTGACGGTGCATCCGGTGAAGCGGGCAGGGGAGGAGACTCGCAAGAAGCGAGCCACCGTAGCTGTGCTCGCGAGCGAAGAAACAGCGACTCCCGAGGTGATCCAAGAGCTGGCTGGGGCCGGCATAAGAGCAGTCCTGAATCTGACGTCGGCGCGGCTGGCGGCCTCCGCGAATGTGATGATCGAACAGGGAGACCTGGGGAGCCTGCTGTTGCGCCTGTTATGTCGACTCCCGCTTGGGGAAGGGCGCGCGAAGCCGCGGGCATGAGGCCGAGGGAAGATGAGCCACCAGGGCGAGACAAACCAGACAGCACCAGAGAAGGGCCGGCCGCGCGTGATGCTGGTGGAGGATGAGTTCGTCGTCGCGCTGGCCTTGCGGGGACAGTTGGAGGCCGCGGGATGCGAGGTGGTGGGCACCGCGCGGGACGCCGAGTCGGCGCTGGAAATGGTTTCCAGGCTGCAGCCCGACGTGGTGCTGATGGACATCGGGCTCCCGGGCAGGGACGGGGCGGAGGCGACACGGGAGATCATGGCCCAGGCGCCCACCCCGATTATCTTGGTGACCGCCTACGGGGATGAGCGGGTGGAGCGCGGCCTCGAGGCAGGGGCCCGGCTGGTCCTGACCAAGCCGGTGCTCGTGCAGCAACTGGCGCAAGCAATCGCGGCAGTCACCTCCGACGAGGTCGCCGGGCCGTCGGCACCCCAGAGGGGAGAGCGGTAGGCGCCTCGGAGCCGAGCAGGGGATCTGATACGCGCCGTGCTGCCAGGCCGAAGCGGCTGGCCCGTGGAGAGACTGGCAGGGTGGAGGGCGAGGCACTGCCTGGCAGCCCGGGGGGCGGGGATTCGCGGAGGCTGAGTTGATTACCGCACAATTGTATGTGAAAAAGCCTTGAGGATGGATTGCTTGATGGTTTAGGAGTGGGTATAATGGTCGAGAACAAGACGGGGTGCCTGAGCCACATTACGCGGCGCAGGAGGAGGTGACTCCTCGGACCCGCGAGTCGCGGGGTCGCTTGTTCGGCGAGAATAGCCCTGTGGGAGGTGAGTTGCTATGCCCGAAAAGGGAGCCATGACGGTTCGCGATGCCGGCCGAAAGGGCGGCCGCGCAACCAAGGCCCGGCACGGTCCGGAGTTCTACGAGGCGATTGGTCGCAAGGGGGGCGAGACCACCAAGAAGCGGCACGGGCCGAAGTTCTACGAGCGCATCGGCCGCAAGGGCGGCCAGCGAGTGCGGCAGTTGGTTCAGCAAGCGAAGCGCGCGCAGCGCGGCTAAGCCGCACTCTTCACGCAGGATTCGAAGCAGCAGGCGC
>JAUVSA010000292.1 GCA_030597345.1 Bacillota bacterium | reverse complement strand
CTCTGCGGCTGTGTCTTCGTTCCGCTCGTGGGCGAGCACGGGTGGCAGGAGAACTAGCACCCCGGGGATATGAAGGCTAACCCGTCCGCCACGCCAAACGCTGTTCTCGTGCTTTCGCCCAGCAACACCGGCCGGCCGCTCAGGAGCCTGCTGCTCGCAGCGCTCGCCCTGCTGTTCTTGGCGGCCGGTGCCCTCGTGGTCATGCCGCTGCTCACGTACCCATTCGGCCGCGATCAGGGCGTCTTCGCCTGTATCGCTGACATCATCGATGGTGGTGGTGTTCCCTACCGCGACGCCTGGGAGATGAAGCCTCCAGGCATTTTCTATCTGTTTTGGGCCAGCTTCACCCTGTTCGGACGTTCCATGGCCTCCCCGCGCCTCCTCGATCTGCTCTGGACGCTCACCACCGCCGTCGCCATCTGGCACCTCGGGCGGCGTGTGCTTTCTCCGTGGGCCGGAGTCGCCGGCGCGTTTTTCTTCCTGGTCCGCTATGTCGCAGGCGTCACTTTCTGGAATACCACCCAGTGCGAGGGATTCACTTCGCTGCCCCTCACACTTGCTGCCATTGCCTTAGTCGCCGCCGAGCAACGACGGAACCATTGGCTGGCAGCGATGTGCGGTGCTCTCACCGCGCTTGCGATGATCCTCAAGTTCACGGTTGTCATCTTCCTGCTGCTGCCATGCGTCGCGGTATTGGCTGCCCAGCGCGACAGCGTGCGCGCTCGCCTTGCGCGCGGAGGCAGCTATCTCCTGGGGTGTGCTGCTCTGCTCGCAGCTATTGCGGGGCTGATGGTGTGGGCCGGTGCATTCAACGACATGTTCGAGATTCTGTTCCTGTGGAACGCGAAATACGCATCCCTGAACCCACCAGGCAGCAACTTCGGCCGAGAGCTTGCGAGCTTCCTGGTCGGCGGCCGTCAGCAGCTCCTCTTCCCGATCGGCCTCCTTGCGCTGGCGGGCGCGGCTGATCTCACACTGAGGCCGCAGGCCGGCCGCATCCGGTGGCTGCTTCCGGTCTGGGCACTGAGCATGATCGCCGCGGTGTGGATTCAGGGCAAGTACTACACCTACCACTGGCTGCCGCTGCTGCCGCCCATGGGCCTCCTCGCCGCACAAGGCCTCCGCGCCGCCTGGTTTCTGCTGAAGCGTTCAGCCAGGGCGCGCATCGCCTTGGCTTGGTATGTCGCCGGCGTGGTCGTGCTATTCGCCATGCTCGGACTCGCCTACTGGCGCTCCCTCCAGGTGCCTGTGCGATACGCGCTGGGCGATGTTCCCCGCTCTGACTTCATGCGGGGATTCGAGCGGCCCGCAGGCCTCGGCCGCTTCTCGCTCCGCGCAAACGAAGCGGTCGCGGAATTCCTCAGACATCGTACGGCCATCGACGCACCGATCTTCGTCTGGGGCTTCGAGCCGCTCATTTACTACCTCGCCGATCGGGCGCCAGCCAGTCGTTTCATATACAACGTCCCATTGGTCACCGAGTGGTCGCCGGCTGAATGGCGCGGGGAGCTAATACGCGACCTCGAGCAGACCCCACCGGCCTATATCGTCGTCGCGCACAACGACCTGTTTCCGTGGATGACCGGGCACTGGGATGACTCGGCTGCTCAACTGGGGGCATTCCCGGACCTCGAGCAGCTCCTTCGCAGAGACTATCGACGTGCCAAACGGATAGAGGACTTCGACGTCTGGGAAAGGCGGAACGAAGCTCAGTCTGACAGGTAGCCCAGGGTCCGCAGCCGGCGTCGTGTCTCCGCGGGCAGTTCGGTCGGCTGAGGCATCCCTTCTTCGCTCGGGGTGGTCGCCCGCGCGTTCCTCAGCGCCTCATCGGCGAGCAACTTCAGGCGCTCACGAACCTCTGCTGCCTCGCCGGTGTGGGCGAGATCGAACTGCTCTACCCGGTCAGTCCGGCGGTCGTATACCTCGAACTCCCCACCGGAGGGATGGTAGATGACCCTGTAATCATCGGTCGTCAGTGCAGTCTGCTCGGATCCGTGCAGCAGACCCTCCGAGTACACCTCTCCCCCTACGTCGCGATCCCTCCGCGGAAGCACCCGTCTGCCCAGGCCGTCGATACAAGGAGCGCCAGCTAGCTGGGCCAGCGCCACCAAGACCAGAACAACCCTCCCGATTCGCCGCCAGAGCCGGGGGTCTCGATTCGCGCTGAACGTAACCCGACCCCCAACTGCGCAGGCAAGCGCGGCCGACAGACCCAGGCCCACCATCCACCCCACCGTCATCGACCGCACTATGTGGATCAGGCTCAGCCTGGGCCAGATCGACGACTGCGCGGACAGCCCGATCATCAGGCCGATGATCGCGCCCACTATCGCGGTGAGTGCTATCGGCACCAGATAACGCCGCATCGACTTCATCCCTTGAGTTGATTCCACAGGACGGCTTCTGATCTCACCCAGCCATCGCCCGCCGGATGCGAGGCCACATCTGATGCCGGATGTGACGCCGGCTCCCGTCTGTGCTAGAATGTGCGAACAGCAGTCCGCGCACCCGAATCTGCTGTCCTTGCCAGCATGACGAAGCACGTGAGTTCTCCCATTCTGTCCGGCCTAAACGACCGCCAGCGACAAGCCGTCCTTCACGGCGCTGGACCTCTGCTCATTTTCGCAGGCGCGGGGAGCGGGAAGACCCGCGTGCTGACTCACCGCGCAGCCTATCTCGTCGAGGAGCTCGGCGTCCAACCGGGCAACATCCTGGCCGTCACCTTCACCAACAAGGCGGCGAACGAGATGAAGGAGCGGCTGCGCCGGCTTCTCGGCCCCCGGCGGCGGGAGATGTGGATCGGCACCTTCCACTCCACCTGTGCCCGCATTCTCCGCCAGGACGGCGAACGCGTCGGCGTTACTTCCGACTTCGTCGTCTTCGATAGTTCCGACCAACTCGCTCTGATGAAGGACTGCGTGCGGGACATCCAGCTCGACCCCGAGCAATTCCCTCCCTCCCGCATCCTCAACCAGATCGGCCGCGCGAAGAATGAGCTGATCGCGCCCCGGGACTACGTCAACTGGCGCG
>JAUVSA010000207.1 GCA_030597345.1 Bacillota bacterium | reverse complement strand
GTCGGGGCTCCCCTGGCCCTCCCCGAATGGCGAGTCGCCCTTGGAGTAGCTTGCCTGCTCTCCGGCATCTGGGTTGCCTGCCTGCTATCACAACTGGTCGCGTTCTGGCGACTGCTCAAGCGTGAGTGGCTCCGCCGCACCGCCGCCGCGCTCCTCGTCGCGCTTGCCTTCGGCTTGCCTCCAGCCCTTGCCGGCTGGGTCTGGCGCGGCCACGAGATCCCGCCTCCCGCCAGTGTTGCTCTGTTTCTCACGAATCCAATCGCGGGCTGCATCTTCTCCTTCGATCCCGTGCAGCCTACGGCCGGCAGCCCCGTCGCCGCGCACCTCAACGATCTCTATCCACTCGGCGTCTATACCCTCGGCTTGATGCTCGCCCTCGGCGCCATCCTCTGTGTCGCGCTCTGGCGCCTGCGCCTTCGCCACCAGAGGGCCCTTGCCGCGCTCGCTTGCCCCCCGTCGGACGATCGTCCGCAAGAAGAATAGGAAGCGCCTGTCCTGTCAAGCAACTACCCCCTGCTCTGTACGGCCTGTGGGTATCACATGGGCCTGGGACACCCGCAGGCGCCCTGACTCGGCCACTGTGTCAGTGTCAAATGGCGATGGGAGATACCTGACAGCGGCACGGTGTACAGGCCTCCCGCGGTGCTCGGCTTGAGCTGCTACAGCAAGAGATCGTGGGGGCATAGGTTGACAGCGCTGCTGCGGAAAGAGGGCATTGTGCGCGACTCCTCACGAGCTCCGCCACGCTTTCCCCCGGGAAGGCGGAGTCCGTTCAGCGCGTCGCTGCGGAGGGTTGAGGCCGGTTTCCGGGAAGTTATGCACGTCACGCCGGCAATGCTGCCCGGCAGGGCAGCGTGAACACTCACCCAAGAAGCTGTTTCATAACCTCCATCTGGAGTCTGGCAGCTTGTGCTGCCTGAGGTTATGAAACAGCAGCACAAGCCGCCAGGATCCAGCAGGCGCATTTCATGCCAGCGTCTCTAACGGACAGCCAGGCGAGTGAGGGTTATGAAATACGCTCAAGGGAGTTGACAGAGATGCCGCGAAACACGGAGCCAGGCCCCCGCGACTGGGAGGACCCCAGCCTGCTCGGCAGGAACGTCCAGCCGCCCCATGCGACACTGATCCCCTACCCCGATGAGGAGACCGCGCTCCTTGGCCTAGCTGGCGCCTCCCCCCACTATCGCTCTATCAGCGGCCAGTGGCGCTTCAGCTACTTGCCTCGGCCCGAGGCCGTCCCCTCAGACTTCCCCTCCGAGTCGTTCCCCGACGACGACTGGGCGAAGATTCCGGTGCCGAGCAACTGGCAGCTTCACGGCTACGGCCGCCCTAACTACACGAATGTCGCCTACCCCTACCCCGTTGACCCCCCATACGTGCCTGACGAGAACCCGGTCGGCCTCTACCGTACTGTCTTCGATCTCCCCGACGGATGGTCCGGCCGCCGCGTCTTCCTCAACTTCGATGGCGTATGTTCCGCCTTCTACGTCTGGGTGAACGGTCAGCTCGTCGGCTTCAGCAAGTGCAGCCACATGCCCGCCGAGTTCGACATCACTGACCAGGTGCGGTCGGGAGAGAACCTGCTGGCCGTTCAGGTGTTCCAGTGGTCCGATGGGAGCTATCTCGAAGACCAGGACATGTGGCGTCTGAACGGCATTTTCCGCGAGGTTTCGCTCCTTTCCAAGCCGCCCGTCCACATACGCGATGTCACCGTTCGCACGCGGTTCGATGAGCACTACCGGGACGCGGTTCTCGATGCGACCGCCAGCCTGAGGAACTGCACCAGCGCTCTGGCGAGCGGTTTCTCGGTGAGCCTGCGGCTCTGCGGCGAGAACGGCCACACCGTCGCCGAGGGTCACTCCGACGCGCCGGTGGTCGGCCCCGGAGAGGAGGGAAACCTCTCCATCGAGGTACCGGTTAGCGCGCCCGGGAAGTGGTCGGCTGAAGAGCCGAACCTCTATACGCTGGTGCTATCCTTGCTGGGGCCGGACGGCAGCGTGACGGAGGTCCAGCGCATCGCCGTCGGTTTTCGGCAGATCGAGCGAAAAGGGGTGCAGGTGCTGCTCAACGGCGTGCCGCTGGAGATCCGCGGCGTCAACAGGCACGACACCCACCCGGACCTCGGCTACGCTGTCTCGCTGGAATCCATGCTCCGCGACATCACGCTGATGAAGCAGCACAACATCAACGCCGTCCGCACCTCTCATTACCCCAACGACCGGCGCTGGCTCGACTTATGTGATCGCTATGGGCTGTACGTGATAGACGAGGCCGACCTGGAGACCCACGGCTTCGGCTACGAGGACCCGAACATTCCCGCCCGCCGGCCGGAGTGGCGAGAGGCCTTCGTTGACCGCGCTCGGCGCATGGTCGAGCGGGACAAGAACCACCCCTCGATCATCATCTGGTCGCTGGGCAACGAGTCCAGCTACGGCCCCAACCACGACGCGATGGCGGAGTGGATTCGCGCGGCCGACCCGACTCGGCTGATCCACTATGAGCGCGCGCACGACTCGCCGATGGTAGATGTCGTGAGCACTATGTACCCAACGGTGGACCGGCTTATCGAGGAAGGGAAGCGTACCGATGACGACCGGCCGTTCTTCATGTGCGAGTATGCCCACGCGACGGGCAACGGCCCTGGCCACCTGGAGGAGTACTGGGAGGCGATCCGCGCCCACCCGCGCCTGCTCGGAGGATGTATCTGGGAGTGGGTGGACCACGGTATTCGCCAGCGGACCGAGTCCGGCGAGGAATGGTTCGCCTACGGCGGCGACTTCGGCGATGAGCCCAATGACGGCAACTTCTGCATTGACGGCCTCAATTCCCCAGACCGCATCCCCCACACCGGGCTGATTGAGTACAAGAAGATCATCGAGCCGGTTCACATCGAGGCAGTCGACCTCAGCGCTGGCAAGATAAGGATTGTCAGCCGGTACCAGATCTTATCGCTCAGCCATCTACATGGGCACTGGTCAGTCACATGCGATGGCGAGTGCCTTGAGGAGGGCGATTTGCCGCCACTGGACACTCCGGCGGGCGGAACGACAGAGGTCACGCTGCCCTACACGCTGGAGGTAGGGGCACACAGCGGCGCGCCCCTGCTGGATATCAGCTTCACGCTGGCGAAGGACACACTCTGGGCGAAGCGCGGCCACGAGGTCGCGTGGGCCCAGTTCGAGCTGCCCGTCGAGGCCGGTCCGACGCCGGTCGTTCGTCTCCGCGACATGCCCCCGGTGACCGTGGAGGAGTCGGAGGCCGCCATCACCGTTGACGGCGATGACTTCGCACTCGTCTTCGACGCTGTGAGGGGGATCATTTCGTCTTGGCAGTGGCGCGGCATCGAGTTGGTCACTGCCGGCCCCCGCCTCAACCTGTGGCGCGCCCCCACGGACAACGATGTGCACATTGCCCGCGAGTGGCGCAGGGCCGGCCTGGATCGCCTCCAGCACCGCATCGAGCGAGTCGGGTTCCTCGCCCGCCCCTCCTTCGCCCAGATCGAGGTAGCCTCGGTGCTCGCTCCTTACTCGCAGGCGCCCGCGTTTTCGTGCACTTACCTTTACACGATCTACGGCGCCGGCGACGTCGTCATCGAAACGAAGGTCACCCCGCGCCGCGAGCTGCCGCCCCTGCCGCGCCTTGGGCTACAACTGCGTCTGCCTGGCCCCTTCGACCGGTTCGCCTGGTATGGGAGGGGACCGCATGAGAGCTACGCCGACCGCAAGGAGAGCGCCCGCGTCGGCGTCTACCGGGGCATGGTGCAGGACCAGTACGTCCCCTACGTATTCCCACAGGAGAACGGCAACAAGGCAGATGTGCGATGGGCTGCGGTCACGGACATGGGTGGAATGGGCCTGTTGGCGGTCGGCATGCCGCTGCTGAACGTCAGCGCCCACCACTACACCCCCGAGGACTTCACCGATGCCAGGCACACCTACGAGCTGGTCCGCCGCGATGAGACCATCCTCAACCTCGACCACGCCCAGGCGCCTCTCGGCAGCGCAAGCTGTGGCCCCGGCCCCCTCGACAAGTATCTGCTCAAGCCCGAGCCTACCGAGTTCTCCGTGCGCCTCCGCCCATTCTCAGAGAAGACTGACTCGGCAATGCGACTGAGCAAGGAGACGCCGGAGCGGACGACGACGCGCTAGTTAGGCCGCGTGAAGGTGTCCATCGCCATCTGACACCCGCAAAGTGCCCGAAACACCGGGGGCACCCCGC
>JAUVSA010000157.1 GCA_030597345.1 Bacillota bacterium | reverse complement strand
GAGCTGAGCGAGGACAAGCTGAAGGATGCGGTGGGTGCGAGCGAACTCACGATGGGTGATCGGGAGACGATAGCGCGGGTGACCGGCGCGCCGGTGGGGTTCGCCGGGCCGGTCGGCATAAAGGATGTGGAGATCGTCGCGGACGAAGAGCTGCGCGGGGAGCGGAATTTCGTCACCGGCGGGAACGAGGCGGACCTGCACCTGCGCAATGTCAACTGGGATCGGGATTTCGAGGTGTCGCGTTGGGCTCAAGTGCGAAACGCAGAGCCAGGCGACCGGTGTGCGAAGTGCGGAAAGGCTCTGACCGCTTATCAGGGCATCGAGCTGGGCCACGTGTTCAAGCTCGGGACGAAGTACAGCGAACCGCTGGACGCCCATTACCTGGACGAGGAGGGGCAGCGGAAGTCGATTGTCATGGGCTGCTACGGCCTGGGCACGACGCGCATGATGGCCGCCGTCGTGGAGCATTTCCGCGACGACTCGGGAATCGTCTGGCCGGCCTCCATCGCGCCATTCGATGTCGTCGTTATCGTGGTGAACAACGACGATGACACGCAGCGCGAGCTGGCGGAGGGGATCTACGGTGATCTGCGGGCGGCCGGGGTGGAGGTGCTGCTGGAGGACCGAGCGGAGCGGGCCGGAGTCAAGTTCAAGGACGCGGACCTAATGGGGATTCCCGGGCAGGTAGTGGTGGGCCGGCTGGCGGGAGAGGGGAAGGTCGAGGTGCGCAGGCGGGCCGGCGAGGGCGAGACCGTCCCCGCTCAGGGGGCGGCGGCCGCGGTGCAGAAGCTGCTCGAGGACAACCTCCCCACCGAATTCCGCCCTGCGGAGTGAGTGTATGCCGGAGCCAGTGCTGGTACTGGTGAAGCTGGTGCTCGCCGTCGTGTTTGGCGGCGCGGTCGGATGGCAGCGGGAGGCGCACGACCGTCCCGCGGGACTTCGCACGCACGTGCTGGTGTGCGTTGGATCAGCCGTCTACACGCTTGCGTCGATGGGCTTTGGATCGGGCGCCGATCCAGCGCGGGTGGCGGCCCAGATCGCGACTGGCATGGGATTCCTCGGCGCGGGCACGATAATCCGCCACGGGAACATCGTGCGCGGGCTGACGACCGCGGCAAGTCTGTGGGCGGTGGCGGCGATAGGTATCTGCGCTGGACTTGGCGGGCCGGCGCTCTGGGTGGCGGGGATGGCGACGGCCCTGGTGCTGCTTACTCTCACGGTGCTGCGGCGGGTGGAGACGCGGGTCCTGGCGCGAGCGCGCCTGGCGCGGGGGACGGTGCACCTGGCCGGGCCTCCGGGTCGGATGGCGGAGTTCCAAGACCTGCTCGCCGCGCAGGGGGTGAAGGTGGAGTTGGTGGAGGTGGCGAGTCGGGGGCCCGACGATGTGCAGGAGATGCGGCTCCGGGTGACGCTGCCCAGCGGAACCGATCTCCCTCGCCTCACCGAGACCCTCTCCCGCCTGGAGGGCATCGTCTCGCTGCGGTGTGAGTGAGGCGACTTGCCCTGGCGCGTCGACGCGCCCCATGCTCCCGTCCTTGACACTCGGCCGCCCTGTACTATGATCGGTTAGCTGTTCATCCTCGCTGAGCATCTCGTCCCGGGACAGCGCAGAATGAATGGGGGATCTGCGTTGGCGAGAAGAGGGCGCAGGAGTCTCACTGCGGTCGAAGTGCTGCTCACCGTCGGGGTGGTGGGCGTGCTCTCCACTGTGCTACTCCCGGTCTTCGCGCAGGAGCGCGACCGCGCCCGGCAGGCGGTGTGCCTCGCCAACATTCGCACCATCGCCCAGGCGCTTCAGATGTACCTCGCCGACAATGATCGCCACTTCCCTCCCCGTGAGACAAACCGACAAGTCTTCGCCTACTTCAACACTCACCCCGGGGGCGGGGGCAAAGACCAGTGGGACTATGGCATGCCGGGCGCGGAACCCGTCTGCCATCGCGCTAATCAGGCCAACCCGTACTTGAGATGGCCTGTCATCTTGGATTCTTACCTAGTCAACCGCGATGTGTGGAGCTGCACGAGTGTGCGTGCCATGACCTGACGGTCGGCGCGATCTGGCACTGCACTAGTGGAGACACGTGCGCGTGCAGAGCGCAGATGGACGGGCTGTTTGGCAACGTATTCTGCAATAGCTGCAAGAACGAACGCAAGGCTGATATACTGTCACGTGGGCCTTAATGGAGGAGGTGATCGACATGATGCGGTCTTCAGTTTGCAGATCATGGAGGGGCACAATTGCACTATGCTGTCTGCTGGCCCTGATGGCCGGACCAGGGGCAGCTCAGGTCGTGCTCGAGCTCGACGCGGAGAAGACGGAGTTCCTGGTGGATGAACCTATATTCGTCACGGTAGCCGTGAGAAACGTCGCGGATGTAGACGTGCCAATACTCCGGCTCCTGGAGCCCGGATCGGGGGTCTTGAGGTTTGAGATTGTCGCCCCCGGTGAGGAACCGCGCGCTTACCGGCCGTGCGCGGAGGCGTCCTTCACCCAAGAGGCGCTTGAGGAATCGGTGATATGGCTGGCACCGGGCGAGGCCTACAGCGCGGCAGCGGACCTCACCGAGGAGTTGAGGGAAGTCCCCGGGAGGACGGAGTGGCAAGTGGCAATACTGCTCTCCGTGCCAGGAGAGTACGGGATTCGTGCCTCCTACTGTATCCCTGAAGACTGGCCGACGGGGCCGCTCGCGGTCTGGTCGAACGAAGTGTATCTCTTGGTTAGTGAGCCGGAGGGTGTGGATCTGGCTGCCCATGAGATACTCCAGGCCGGCTCGGAGACGGGTGAGAAAACGTTGTGGAACGCCTCCAGCGGACAAGCGTTGTACTACGAAGCTGTGCTCGGCGAGTACCCTGAGAGCCAGTATGCGATCTACGCCCGTCTGTTCCTCGGCGGGACCCGTCATCTGGACGGCGTCTGGCGGATGCGAGGCACAACTGAAGGAGTAGCGGCACTCGAGGCAGCGGCCACGCTCTACCTTACGGCCGCGGAGCAGGCCCGCGATACGCCGTTCGGAGTACGTGCAACCATGGGGGCCGCAATGTGCTCTGCCAACCTTGGTGACGTCGTGTCAGCCGAGGCGCTCCTCGAGGAGGTCTTCCTGTCACCCGCCGCCACGGACGCTGACAGAGTCCAGGTTCTGTTGTGGCTGGATAGGCTGGAGAGCGGGTCGTTCGAGCGCGCTGCAGGCTTGACGTGTGCGAGCACGTCCCCGGAGCCGGCCGTGCCCTTGCGCAGCTTCGCCGAGGCGCTCGGGTTCTCAGTGGACTGGGGCTCGACAACCAAGACGGTAGCCGTCTCCGGCCGTAAGCTGCACAGCACCATCAGCCCCGGCCAGAATGTCATGCTCGTCAACGGAACGCCTCGCACCGGGGTACGCACCCGCCTCAGAGACGCCCGGACGGAGGTGTCCCCGTCTGTGATCGCGACTCTCATGGCCGAGCATTACGGGAAGGGCATGGCCACTGCCTTCCCGCAGAGGATCGCGAAGGCACCGGGAGCCACACAACCCTAGCCTGAGGTAGCAAACTAGCCGCGACATGAGAGGCGAGGGGGTATAGACGCGAACGAGGGACGGCGGATGCCGTCCCTCGTTCTTGTTATTCTATTACTGTCCGGGGGGCAGTGAGTGCTGCCCCGGCGGGCGGGCCTTCACTCCCGATAACTGCCAACCGCTATTCGGATTTGCAGAGAGGGGAAGTATCTCTGTAGCAGGCCGACAGGCAAGTCTCGGCGCCTGTCCAAAACATCGCATCTGATCGAAGCATGAACATTGGGCCAGGCGGGCGCGCAGGGAGGCTTCTCCGGCGATTCCTTCCTCAAGAGCTGCTAACGCCTAACATCACGTCACGACCGCAGGAGGCCACTAAGAGGCTCTAACAAAACCTCGAAGCTCCTCACTCTGGAGCTGCAAACACCCCAGAAACGGCGGGATTCTTCGCTCCGCTCAGAATGACAGCGGTGGAGCAGAGTTTTGTTAGAGATTCTAAGGGACAACATCGCCGCGCTTGAGGCTGGGTTGTCAAGCGAAGTCGGCTGTGTTATACTATTCGCTCGCGAGGTTTAATCGCTCGCGAGGGCTACTTCGCGGATCGAAGAGTGGGCGATGTCCCACTCTTCGACGTTAGGAAGCGGCGAAAAATGCAGGTGGACTTCGTACAAGCGCTGCGCGATATAGGCCGAGAAAAGGATATCCCGCTCGAGACCCTGAGCGAGATCATCGAGGCCGCGCTCGTCTCCGCCTACAAGAAGCACTTCGGCGCGACCTGCGAGATCCATGTGGACATCGACTGGGACAACGGGGAAGCCACCGTGTTTGCCCGCAAGCAGGTGGTGGAGCACATGGAGAATCCGCACATGGAGATGGCGCTGGCAGACGCTCGCCGGCTCGATCCGACGGTGGAGGAAGGCGAGTTCCTGGACATCGAGGTGATGCCCTCCGAGTTGGGCCGCATTGCCGCCCAGACGGCGAAGCAGGTGGTGGCTCAGCGAATCCGCGAGGCGGAGCGGGAGATCATCTTCGAGGAGTTCAGGAACCGCGACGGCGATGTCGTCACCGGCGTCGTGCAGCGCCGCGAGGGGCGCACCGTGTTCGTAGACCTGGGAAAGGTGGAGGCGGTGCTGCCGGGCTCCGAGCAGAGCTCGCTGGACAGCTACCGCTTCGGGGAGCGCCTCAAGGTCTACATTCTGGAGGTCAAGCGCACCACGAAGACCCCGCGGGTGTTGGTCTCCCGCAGTCACCCCGGCTTGATCCGCCGCCTCTTCGACCTGGAGGTGCCGGAGGTGCACGAGGGGATTGTTGAGATAAAGGCCCAGGCGCGGGAGGCAGGGGCTCGCTCGAAGGTGGCCGTTTCTTCGAGGCAGGAGAACGTTGACCCGGTTGGGGCGTGTGTGGGACATCGGGGAAGCCGGGTGCAGGCAGTTGTGGACGAACTGCGGGGGGAGAAAGTGGACATCGTACGCTGGAGCGATGAGTCTTCCAAGTACGTGGCCAGCTCCTTGAGTCCGGCGAAGGTCAGCCGCGTGATATTGGATGAGGCGACGCGCTCCGCCACGGTGGTTGCGCCCGACAATCAGCTCTCACTGGCGATCGGACGGGAGGGGCAGAACGT
The DNA here is from genome assembly GCA_030597345.1 of Bacillota bacterium. GTDB lineage: Bacteria > Armatimonadota > Hebobacteria > Hebobacterales > Hebobacteraceae > JAUVSA01. The sequence continues at coordinate 230 of JAUVSA010000157.1, read as the reverse complement.
TCGCCTGGCGGCGCGCCTGACCGGATACCGGATCGACATCCGAAGCGAAGTGCAGATGGCCGAACAGGAGGCGGCCAAAGTGGCCGCCCTCGAGGAGAAGATAGAAGAAGCGGCAGAGGAAGGCGCTGTCGCGGTGGCGGTGGAGGAAGCGGAGACGGCGGAAGAGGCCGCTCCTGAAGAGGTGACGGAAGAAGCGGCAGAGGAAGGCGCTGTCGCGGTGGCGGTGGAGG
>JAUVSA010000282.1 GCA_030597345.1 Bacillota bacterium | reverse complement strand
CACGCGCGCAGAACAGGAGCAGTTCTCGATGTCTCACCCTCTCGAAAAGAGACGCCTCGGAAAAACAGACCTCGAAGTCACCGTCTTCGGATTCGGCTGCATCAAGTTCCCCCAGATATCTGCTGACCAGGCCGCCGCCGCCCTCGACCACGCCATCGACCTCGGCGTCAACTTCATCGACACCGCCCGCGGCTATGGGGACAGCGAGGTCAAGATCGGCCCTGTGCTCAAGCGCCGCCGCGACCAGGTCTACATCGCCACCAAGAGCGCCCGGCGCACCGCCGCCGACATGATGAGCGAGCTCGAGACCAGCCTCAAGAACCTCCAGACCGACTACCTCGACCTCTACCAGGCACACTGGGTCTGCAGCGACGACGTTCTCGACGAGGTGCTCGCCCCCGGCGGCGCCCTCGAGGCCCTGCGCAAGGCCAAGGAGCAGGGGAAAGTCCGCCACTATGGCATCACCATGCACCGCCACCACCGCGCCATCCGCCGCGCCATAGAGTCCGGTCTCTTCGAGACCATCATGCTCGCCTACAACGCCCTCGACGAGGAAGGCGTCGGCCCCGACCTGATCCCCCTCGCCGCCGAGCACGACATGGGCGTCATCATCATGAAGCCCCTCTCCGGCGGCCGCCTCGTCTCCCCTCCCGGATCCCCAAAGGTGGACGGCCTCGACCCCATCGTCGCCGGAACCCTCCGGGAGATCGCCGGCAACCCCAACATCACCACCGTCATCCCCGGCATGGTCAGCATCGACGAGGTCGATCAGAACTACCGGGCCATCACCACTGCTCGCGCATTCGACGATGCCGCCCGCCGCCAGCTCTTCGAGACCATCGCCTCCCTGAAGAAGGAGCTCCGCTACGGCCAGTTCTGCCTCGCCTGCGGCTACTGCCTCCCCTGCACCCAGGACATCGAAATCCCCAAGGTCTTCCGCGCCCTCTACATGCATCAGCAGTACCCGGAGGACCAGCGCTTCATGGGAAAGGAGCTCTACGACTCCCTCGCAATCCCCGCCGACGCTTGCACCGAGTGCGGCGAATGCACGGAGCGCTGCCCCGCCGACATAGACATCCCCGAGCGCATGAAGGAAGCCATCGCCGCCTTCGGATCTCGACCCACCCCCACCTAGCCCGTGTCCGGTGTGGCGGGACTTCAGTCCCGCCACCACGCCGCCGCTCGGCCCCCTCCTGCCTTCACGCACGCTCGGCATCCTGGCACTGCCGGTGCCGAGGCCGCTCACTCCACCTCAAAGCTCGGCACCCGCCCAGCGTGCACCCACTCCACGTGCCCATCCGCAAACGCAAAGTCATTCCCGCCCATGTGCCGCGGCGGCGCCACATCCTCCGGCCCTCCAACCGGATTCTCCCCCGGGTTCGCCGTCTCGTAGAACACCACCAGCCCCGCCGGATCCTCCACATCCACCAGCCTCTTCCCGATCACCGCCTTGTTCAACCCATAGCTCGACCGCGCCCCCGACTCATCCCCCGGACACTTCAGCACCCCCTCATTGCCGATGTACGGCATCAGCTCCTCCACCCATCGTTCCGTCTTCGGGAACTCATCGTTGTGGTCCGCCAGCCACATCTGCATCGCCAGCGCGAGGTTCTTGGTGTTCGACAGACACACCGCCTTCTGCGCGCTCTCCCTCGACCGTGTGAACATCGGATACATCATCGCCGCCTGCAGCGCAATCGGCGCATCGATCAGATACGGAACCGTGTTCAGATCGGCCGTCGTGTACGCCGTCACCATCTGCTGGCCGGCCTTCTCCTCCACCCGCACACCCATCGCCCAGCCCAGTCCCTCGTCTCCAGGCGGCGCGAACTCCGCCGAAGGCGCAAACATCTGCACCATCGCCAACATCTGCTTCACCGACTCCGCGCTCGCATACTGCGTCATGACCGCATCCTTTGGCAGCCGCCCCAGCACCTGCTGATACCTTGCCTCCTCCCACAGCGATCCCTCCTTCGACTTCCCCGCCGCGCGGTCGGCCGCCGCCTGCACCATCTCCGCCGGGAATCCCAGCGCCAACCATTCCTGCCCTCGGGCCAGCGCGACCTGACCCTCCGCGAACTTCGTCACCTTCGCGCCGGCGTGCGACTTCCCCTCACTGCTCGGTATCTCCAGTCTGGTCACAATATGCTCGATCAACTCCTCCAGCTTCGCGCCATCCCTCACCTCCGCCACCACCAGCACCTTTGGCATCCCGGACATGAAGGGGAACATCCCAGGCATAGCCGACGGCATCCCTGGCATCCCAGGCGGCATTGCAGGACCGGCCATGCCGCCCATCATCTCCGCCGTCATACCTCCCATCATCTCCGCCATGTTCGGCATCCACATCGCCCATCCAACACGCGGCCCGATCGCCTCCGATAGGCCGCCCAGCACCTCCATCACCTCATCGAACCCCTGCGCCACCTCCTGTTCCTGTGTCAATAGGCCTCGCACTACCTCCACGCTTTGCATATTCGCGAAGGCCTCCCGCAGCGCCGCCGTCTCCGGCGTCTTCCCCAACAGCCGATCCAGATTCAGCTCCGAGTAGCTGCTCGCATCCGCCGGCACCAGCGTCGCCCGCGGCCACTCCGCCGCGCTCGCCCTGCCCCCGCATCCGGCCGCCGTCAACATCACTGCCACTGCCAGCACACCCATCATCACATAGCGCATCGCTGCACCTCCTCGAATCCGTTCTCGAACGACCTCGACCTACCTTCCCTCCTTCCTCGCCCACCACCTATTGGACTCCCAGATCCTCCGCTCGGTTCGCGCACCGCTCCCACATTCCCTCCCATGCGGCCCTCGCCCGCCGGAGCCTCCGTCGCCCGAAAAGAGACACACCGGGTGTGGAGCCTTCTGAGCTCCGTTCACCCGGTGTGTCATGCTGCAATCGGAGAGCAACACACGGCAGACCGTGCTTATCACCTCCCGGCGGCTACGGCCTTTTCCTCCCGCTTCGCGGTTGCGGTTGCCTGTCCATTCTCCGTCTTGAACTGTCCCACCAGCTCTTGTAGGTCCGCGGCCAGCGAAGACATCTGCTGGGCAGAGGCCGACATCTCCTCGATGGAGGCATTCTGCTCCTGCGCCGCGGCGGAAACCTCCTGCGCGGCAGCCGCATTCTCTTCGCTGATGGCGCTGATCTGCTCCACCGACTTCGTCACCTCACCGGAGTTGGCCGACATCTGCTCCGTCGAAGCCGTGCTCTCCTCGGTGATCGCTGAGATGTTCTCCACCGACT
>JAUVSA010000320.1 GCA_030597345.1 Bacillota bacterium | reverse complement strand
TGAGCAAACCGGTACGTTTGGGCCTCGTGGGCGCCGGAATGATCGGACGCCTCCACCTGGAGGCATCCCAGAGCTGCAAGCGAATGGAGGTGGCCGCGGTGTGCGACGTACACGCGGGCCGCGCCCGGAGCGCGGCCGCGGAGTTCGGGATACCGCACACGTTCACGGACCACCGGGAGCTGTTGCGCGCGGACCTGGTGGACGCGGTGTGGATTTGCACGCCAAACAACACGCATATGCCAATTGCGCTTGCCGCGGCCAGGGCCGGGAAGCACGTGTTGTGCGAGAAGCCGCTGGCGATGAACGCACGGCAGGCGCGGCGGATGGTGGGAGCGGCGAAGAAGGCGGGCCGGATACTGATGTCAGCACAATCCGCCCGCTACTCGGCCGAGGCCCAGTTCGTGAAGCAGCAGGCGGAATCCGGTCGGTTTGGGAAGATCTACTATGGGAAGGCGGTATGGTTCCGACGGGAGGGGATACCGCGGGGATGGTTCCAGGATGCCGAGCAGTCAGGGGGAGGCCCGCTCCTCGATCTGGGGGTGCACGCGGTGGACCTGATGTGGTGGATCATGGGCCGGCCGGAGCCGGTCTCGGCCTATGGGGCGACCTTTGGCGAGCTTGGACGGCGCGGCCGGGGCATGGGGGGATGGGGAATCGGCTATGGTCCAGGCAAGTTCAGTGTGGAGGACCTGGTTGCGGGGATGGTGCGTTTCCGGGGCGGCCGCGCGCGGGGCGGGGATAGCTCGTGGGCGGCACACACGGAGGATCTCTACGGGCTTCGTCTCGTCGGGACGAAGGCGGGCGCGCAGCTGGGCCCCAAGCTGGTGCTGTTCGAGGCCGAGGGCGAGACAGAGGTGGACGTGACGCCGCTGCTGCCGGAGCAGGACGCGTACGCGGCCGAGATTCAGCACTTCGTCGATTGCATCCAGCGGAAGCGAGAGCCGATCTCGCCTGGCTGGCAGTCGGTGGTCGTGATGGAGATGCTGGACGCAATCTACAAGTCCGCGCGCACCGGCCGGGCAGTGTCACTGCGAACCCGATAGCAGCGCGGCAGGTTTGACGACAGCTTGCCGGCGCGCTATCATGGAAGGAGGGGGCGCGGCAGGGAGGAGCGCGTGGATCATCTGTGGGCGCCGTGGCGCATGGGTTATGTAACCGCGGAGCAGGGGGACGACTGCATCTTCTGCACGAAGCCCGCTGCCGGCGACGATGAGGCCAGCCAGATCCTCTACCGCGGGGAGCTGACCTTCATCATGCTCAACGCGTTCCCCTACAATGCGGGCCACCTGCTGGTGGCGCCGTTTCGGCATGTGGGCGACGCGCTCGAGATGACCCCCCAGGAGTCCGGCGAGGTTCTCTATGGGATTCGGGTTGCCATCGAGGTGCTGCGGACGGCGCTCGCGCCAGAAGGCTTCAACATCGGAATGAATGTGGGGGAGGCGGCTGGCGCCGGATACGCCGACCACCTGCATGTGCACGTCGTGCCGCGGTGGAGCGGAGACACAAACTTCATGGCCGTCACCGCCGACACGCGAGTTGTACCGGAGGCGCTGGCGGACACGTATCGGAGACTGAAGGAGGCGGTCGCGCGGCGCGATACTGAGGAGCCGAGCGGCTAGCCGGGAGGCGGGAAGCGGGAGCGGATGACGGCCGAGCTGCGAATGGTATGGGAACTGCTGAGGGAGAACTTCGGCCTCCGCTCGGTGCTGGACATCGCGTTAGTCGGTGTGAGCATCTACTATGTGCTGCGGCTGCTGCGGGGAACGCGCGCGGTGCAGTTGCTGAAGGGGCTGCTGGTGCTGGGGGCCCTGATCGTGCTGACGGGAACGTTCCAGCTCGGGACGGTGAACTGGATGCTGAGGCAGGCGCTTCTCCCCGGTGTCATTGCACTCATCATCTTGTTCCAGCCCGAGCTTCGGCTGGCGCTCGAACAGATCGGACGGGGCCACATCTTCGGCGCCGGCGTCACCGCCCTGCGCAGGGAACAGATTACCCGTCTGGTGGACGAGCTGGTGCTGAGCATGGGGCAGCTCTCCCGGGAGCGAATCGGCGCGCTGGCTGTGATCGAGCGCGAGGTAGGGCTCAACGACGTGATCCAGACGGGCCGGCGCGTGGACGGGATTGCCTCCGCCGACTTGCTGCGGACGATCTTCTATCCTGGCACGCCTCTTCACGACCTGGCAGCGGTGATTCGGGGCGACCGGCTGGTGGCGGCGGGTTGCCTGCTGCCGCTGACGGAGCGGCGCGATGTGCGGGGCCTGCTGGGAACGAGGCACCGGGCCGCACTGGGGCTAAGCGAAACGACGGATGCGGTGGTGATCGTGGTCTCGGAGGAGACAGGCGCAGTCTCCCTGGCGGTGGAGGGAAGGCTGTACAGCAATATGACACCGGAGGGCAGGAAGCAGCGGCTGCTGGGCATCCTCGTGCCCGCGCCGCGTGCTCCCCGACTGAGGTTAGGCAGACGCGGAGATGCTGAGCAGGAACCCACCGCGCAAGACTGCCGCGCTCGCGCTGGCGGTGCTTCTGTGGTTCTGGGTTCTGCTCAAGGAGCAGAACCTGATATCC